>JAXGTH010000005.1:0-49323 GCA_040775045.1 Bacteroidales bacterium | reverse complement strand
TGCCCTGATCGAAGGCGTTATCGTCATGCTTTCGGTCATTCTCCTTGCCACGCTGCTTAGAAGATGGGGCATCCTCCAAAAGGAGCACAGCGCGCTTTTCAGCCGCCTCGTGATCAAGGTGACCCTGCCGGCGCTGATCTTTTCATCCCTCGCCATCAGCAGCTTTCACCGCGAATTCCTGATGATGGCGCTCGTTATGGCGGCCGTGGAGGTGGCCGCCATATTGCTGGCCCTCCTGGCCGCCAGGGCCCTGAAGCTGGAAAGGGGAGCCACCGGGGCCCTTATCCTGGTCTCCGCCTTCGGCATGACCTCCATGCTCGGCTACCCCCTCATCAGCCAGGTGTTCCTCAACAACCCCCTGGCCCTGGAAGAGGCCGTGGTTACCAGCGAACTCGGCGTCGGCTTCCTGCTGTTCATCCTCGGCCCGCTCATCGCCATGTATTACGGCGATTCGGGGGTCGTCAGAAAGGATCTGTCACGCTCTGTGACCGGATTCTTCATCTCACCGGTCTTCATCTCCCTGGTGCTGGGGATCGGGGTGTCGTTCCTGTCCATCGATCCCGGCAGTATCCTCTTTTCCATCATCAACCGGGTAATGGTCCTCCTGGGAAATGCCAACACCCTGCTGGTGGCACTGGCCGTTGGACTGGTGATCGAATTTCAAAGTATCCGGAACTACTGGCCCTTCCTGGCCGTGGCCGTCCTGCTGAAACTCATCGTCAAGCCCATCATGGCATACGCCCTGCTGAAAAATCCCGCGTTCACGGACATAATGCAACAGGTGGTCTTTATTGAAACAGCCCTGCCGTCTGCCTTGCTGGGGGCCGTATTCGCCAAACATTACAACTGTCGTGCCGACCTGGTCTCCATGGCCGTGATGGTCACCCTGGTGTTGAGTGTGGCAACAGTAAGCCTTTTGTTCCTGTGGTTGTTTTAAGTGATGATCTATAATTTCAGTTTTAACCCAGGCTTTCATTTTCGTATCGTATCTCACGATTAAATGTTTTCATAAATTTGCTTGACCCGGAAAAGACCTTAACGCCTTTGTATTGCAGCAGTGACAGCAGATGGGACATTCCGGAGCGTATTTATTTAAAAACAGGATATTATGCGCATTTCGCTGGTCTTTGGAGCGTTCATGTCACTGCTGATCCACCCGGGCTTGCTGCCGGGGCAAACTGCAGACTCCGTCAAAATAAAACCGGGAAAGCAATGCGTGCAGATGGATATCGGTGATGTATTGCGCAGGGGTAAGGAAAAGAAAAAGCCGCCAAGAAAAACGATGTTGCTGGTGCTGCCCAATGTATCCTATAACCCGGTGAACGGGTTTTTACTGGGCGGAGCGGGGTCGGCGGGTTTTTACCTTGGCGACAGGAAAAACACCAGGGTGTCTTCCATTGGTTTCAATGCGGCATATACCACCAATAACCAATTGCTCTTTTTTATTAAATCCAACCTCTATTCGAAAAACAACAAATTCTTCCTGCAGGGCGACTGGCGTTTGTTCATTTACAACGCCTATACCTGGGGGCTGGGGACCAATGCCCCCGATTCCGTCGAATCGGATGATGCCCTGGTTTGGCAATGGTCGCAAACGGGGAACCTCGACGACGGCTTTTCGATGGAATACAATTACATAAAATTCCATGAGGTGCTGAATTACAAGCTGGCAGAAAACCATTATGCGGGCCTGGGTTATCATCTCGATCATTATTACAACATCAGGGATCATGCCCTGCAGCTCGATGAGAAGCCTTACGGGATCACTCCCCACTACGTGTATTCGAAAGCTTACGGGTTCGATACCACCGAGTACACACTTTCGGGCCTCAGCCTGAGCTATGTCTTTGATTCGCGCGATAACCTGATCTACCCGTACGAGGGGCACTTTATCAATGTGAAATATCATTATAACCCTGAATTCCTTGGCAGCAACAGGAATTCATCCAGCCTGTGGCTTGAGTACAGGACCTATATACCCCTGTCGAAAAAGGTCCCGCGACACCAGGTGGCATTCTGGTTCTTCGGCAATTTCCGGGTCAGCGGGCGACAACCCTATATGACACTCATGGCACTGGGTGAAGACCAGAAGGCCAGGTCGGGCCGTGGATACATCGCCGGGAGGTACCGTGGCGAGAACCTTATTTACGGGGAGGTGGAGTACCGTTTCCCCATTTCACAATGCTCCAAAGTGTTGGGTGGTGTCGTGTTCCTGAACGTAAGCACGGCATCCAACGATACCCGCGATATTTCCCTCTTCGAATACATCAGGCCGGGAGGCGGTGTGGGGCTGCGGCTCATGATCAACAAGAACTTCAGGACCAATATCACCCTCGATTTTGGCCTGGGCTACAGGTCGAAAGGGTTTTATTTCTCGGGGACGGAAACGTTCTAGATTTTATGCGATTTCAGCCTCCCCTTGGGGGAAGGTTTAAGGGAAGTTTTCAGGAGACTGGCGCTAAAAAAACACATAACCGGAGGCCAGCGGCAGCGGATGCTGACAAGCGACTATCTATTTTTGCATTACCACCAGTCTTTTCACGATACTGTATTCCCCGGAGCACAATTTCACAAAATATACGCCCGTCTCTAAATGATGGACCGGAATGGGTTTCGGTGCTGCAGATGTATGTTCCTGTTCGTAAAGGACTTTCCCGTCAGGACAAAGGATACTTACAATATAGGTTTCTATAAACATGTCGTTTACCACGACAGTAAAACAAACAGTTGCAGGATTGGGAAATATTTGCACCTCAAGGGTTGGGCCATATTCAGGAACATCAACAGGATCGCCCTCGGTTATTTTCAGGAACATATTGGCCTGGACATTATAAAGGTATTGCGGATCACTGTTGGGCCAGTAAATAATTATCTCATCTGCGAATGTGTTTGATCCCAGTCCGATCTCCACGGGGTGGCTGTGGAAATTATTCCCGCCATCCCCGGCGATGATGCTGTGATAAGTGTGCAGATCCCCGGCGATGACCTCCACCCGGGCTCCGACTGCATTATGATTCGATATCGTGCCGGTAAGTTCAATGTTCAGGAAGTTGTTCGGGCAATTCTGGTTCTCATAAAGCTTCTGCCGGCTCATATGCCCTGAACCGAAAAAATCGATGGCCCCGTCAAGATTGTAATCCCCCCAGGAAGTGCCGAAATAATCGCCACCGATCTCCCAGGAAGAGACCACATCCCTGATATTCAACTCTTCAGCGACTTCATCGAAGGTTTCATCCCCATTATTCCTGTACAGGTGGTTGCCATGGTAATGATCGTCGACGAGGATATCCAGCCACCCGTCGTTGTTCACGTCGGCAAAGCTTGCTGTCCTGGTAGAAGGCTGGCCGATGGTTCCGGCCGACTGCGTGATATCGGTAAAGGTGCCGTCGCCATTGTTCCTGAAGAGATAATTCCCGGGAGCCTGCAGCTGGTCCTTGTGCACGGCGGCATAGATGTCAGGATAGCCGTCATTATTGATGTCTCCCGCAGCCACGCCGTAAATATCGTTTGTCATGATCAGGCCACTGCCGGCAGAAACATCTGTAAACACCATGTTGCCATCATTCCTGAAAATCTTGTTAGCGTATGATTCAGAAGTCCCGGCCAGGATATCAATATCACCGTCCAGGTCGTAGTCAAAACAAACGGTTGACCGCACACCCGAGAGGTTCAGCGGATATTCATCCATGAAATTGCCGTTTCCATCACCGGTTATTATTCCCGGCAGGTTTCTGTCGAAGAGGTCAAGATTCCCATCCTTATTAAAATCAGCCAGTGAAGTGATGCTTCCTGCAATGCTTCCGGCATAGCTGAAAGTATTATTCCCGTTGTTTTTGTAAAGCGCGTTCCTTGTAATAAGGTCATCCAGTGTATCGCCTGTCACCTCTGCCCACATGATCGTCCATGCACTGATCCCAGACAGGCCGGCACTTACCGTTATGTCGGTATACATTCCGTCATCGTTCCTGTATAGTTTGAAGTCGGCCGGGTTTGAATAAGAATAGGCAACATCCAGGTCGCCATCATGATCGATATCGCCCCAGCCGACAGCCTGGCCAAGGTTACCGGGATCTACTTCCAGCCCGACCGCTGTGGTTACCGGATTGAAAGTGTGCTGCGGGTAGATATCCTGTACAATCAACGTGAGGAAAAATAGTAGGACGATCTGTTTCATGGATCCGTTGATTTTGAGAATTGCTTCCGATTCCCGGAAGGTATCACAAATATAAATGATTACCTTTATCCTGCATCAATTTTTACGATCATGCCTACGCTTGATTTAAACAGGGGCCGTGCCTCCTGTCTGCTGATCCTTGGCATCCCCCTCCTCGTGTTCCTGACGGCCACTACCGTTGGCCCTCCGGCCGGCTATACGGGCTCTCCGCTCGACGGACAGGACTGCACCGCCTGCCATCTTTCGCTCCCACCGGGCCACCTGCCGAACTGGATCAGCGCCGATATCCCTGCCGGTGGCTACACCCCAGGCGAAACCTATACCCTAACGCTTACCGCCATTGGCCTCGTCGCGGTAAAAATGGGTTTCCAGGTTACGGCCGAAACGGCTACGGAAAAGGCCGGCACCTTTATCATTACCGATCCTGCACGGACACAGCTGGCCGACCCTTACACCGTAACCCATACTGCCGCAGGAACAGAAGTTGCCAGCCTGCCCTGCACCTGGACGATGCAATGGCAGGCCCCGCCGGCCGGGACGGGCGAGCTGACCTTCCATGCCATCGTGAACCAGTCCGATAATAACAACAACAATAGCGGCGACCTGTTCTACGCCTCTGAACTAACCGTTAACGAAGCTGGCGTCGGTATTGCCGGGCATGAACACCCGGTCATATTGCAGATCTATCCGAACCCGGCCACGGAATGGATTTGCGTAGCGGTAACAAAGGGTGCTGAACTTATGATCATCAACCTTTCCGGGGCAGAATTCTTTAAAGGCATCGCAGAAAACCATCATGCACGGATCAGCGTAACCGACTATCCCGCCGGGACCTATCTCCTTGTCGCCCGGTATGAAGGGAATGAAAACAAAAGTATTTTTATTAAAAAATAATATCAGCTTTACGCAATAACCGGCGCGCCTGTAATGTTAAAATGACCCCGGAAAAACCTTTCTTCATCCGTCAGGAAAAAAATATCCTAAAAACTTTGCAAACCGATTGAGTTTTCATATTTTTGTCGAAATTTTTGATTATGGAAGCCAGGGAAAGAGTCATTCTGAAGTCCATCGACCTGTTCACCCAGTACGGGATCCGGCAGGTAACCATGGACCAGATCGCTTCGGAGTTGGGCATGTCGAAACGGACCATATACGAGCATTTCAGGGACAAGGACACCCTCCTCCGGGAATGCCTTGAAACCATGAACATGCAGCATACCGTCGAGGTCAACGAGATCCTCGCCGGGGCATCCAACGTGATCGAAGCACTCTACCGCCTGGGGCAGCACGGTGAAAATAAGAAAGCGGCCATCAACTGCCTTTTCTTCGACGACCTCAAAAAACTGAATCCCGGGTTGTGGAATACCATGAAGAACAAGAGCAAGCCGGGTCCCGGGTCCTTTTCTTACGCCATACTGGAGAAAGGGGTGAAGCAAAAGATCTTCCGCGACGACCTCAACCTGGAGCTGGTCGACATCTTCATCCACATCATCATGGAATCCTTTCATGAAAAGGATGCGTACCCCTCAAATGTTTCCAGGATTGACATTCTGAAAAGCACCATCATCCCCTATTACCAGGGGATCGCAACGGAAAAAGGGAAAAAACTGATCGACGAATACCTTACTTTACTATAGTTATGAATTGTCACGAACGAATACAGCAGGAGTTTAGATTTATGCGAACATTGAGATTAATGATTTTGACAGGGGCCATTTCCCTGGCGGGGGCAGCATTCGGACAGGAACAGCTCAGCCTGTCGCTTGAAGAAGCCAGGGATTATGCCCTCGAATACAACAAACAGATCGAGAATGCGGCCCTTTCGGTGGAACAGGCGCAGAAGAGGATCAACGAATCCATATCATCCTTCCTTCCCCAGGCTGACGTGTCAATGGATTATTCAAATTTCATGGGGGCCGAGATGGAATTCCGGTTCAACGAAGCGCTGCCACCGCAGACCATCCCGTTCAAGCCCACCAGCAACCTGTATTTCAACATCTCGCAGATGATCTTCAGCGGAAACTTCATCGTGGGTCTGCAGATGGTAAAGATCTACAAGGAGATGTCGGGGACGAACTACCTCAAGACCACACAGGACATCAGTGAACTGGTCACGCGCTCTTACCACGGCGCCCTGGTATCGGACCTCACGATCGGTATCATCGAGGATAACATCGAAAGCACACAGAAGATCTACAATAACACTAAGGCGATGGTTTCGGTGGGCATGGCCGAAAAGCTCGACCTCGACCAGCTGGATGTCCAGCTTTCGAGCCTCGAGAATACCCTGAAATCAGCCGAACGGCAGAGGGAGCTGTCATACAACCTGCTCCGCTTCCAGCTCGGGGTCCAGGCTGAAACGCCATTGGAACTGACCGACTCGCTCGATTATTTCCTCGAGAATTTCGACTTTGCCGGGGTCATGGACCAGGAGTTCTACATCGACCGTAACCTTGATTACCAGCTCATGCTCATCCAGGAGCGGCTTTCCGAAAAGCAGGTCAGCCTCCAGAAGATGGATTTCCTGCCAACCCTGGGAGGGTTCTACACCTACACCAATAAGATCCTCAAGTCGGATTTCGACCTTTCACCGAAGAATGTCATCGGCCTCAACCTGACAATCCCCATCCTTTCGAGCGGCATGCGCATGGCCCAGACGAGCCAGGCCAGGATAGAGTTTGAAAAGACCCAGAACAACAAGATCCTGCTCGAAGAACAGCTCTCGATCACCGAGAAGCAGTTGCGCTACAATCTGGCCAACGCCATCGACCAGTACCAGAACAGGAAAAAGAATGCCGACGTGGCACTGAGGATATACCAGGACTACCAGTTCAGGTATGAGCAGGGAATGGCCTCGAGCCTCGACCTGAACCTGTCGAACAACAATTACCTGCAGGCAGTCTACGACTATGTCCAGTCGATCATGACCCTGCTGAATGCAAGGCTCGACCTGCAAAAGCTTATGAACACACTGTAAAACAATATAAAACAGCTTGCAAAATGAAATATCTGAATTTTCTCCCCACCAGCTTATTATCGGCCCTGCTGATCGCGGGTTGCTCAGGGGGCACCGGCACACCATCAACGGAAACCGGGGACCAGGCGAACGACTTCATCAAGACTGAAAGGGTAAAGGTCATGACCCTTGATTACCAGACCATCGGCAGGAATATTGAATATACCTCCACCCTCCTCCCCTATGAAGAGGTCCACCTGGTGCCTTCTTCCCCGGGACGCATAGAGAAGATATTCGTTGAGGTGGGCGATCATGTCAAAAAAGGCGACCTGCTGGTACAGATGGACCAGACGCAGTTAAACCAGGCCATCCTGCAGTTGAAAAACCTTGAGAACGACTACTGGCGGATCGACACCCTTTACAAGGTGGGCAGCGTAACCGGACAGCAATTCGACCAGATCAGCACACAATACGAGGTAGCCATGACCAATGTCGAATACCTGAAGGAAAACACACGGCTGTTGGCACCTTTCAGCGGGGTGATCTCCGGGAAGTATTTCGAGAACGGTGAAATGTACTCGGGTGCTCCCAACACCGCTGCGGGCAAGGCAGCCATCATCTCCCTCGTGCAGATCGACCCGTTGAAGGCCATGATCAGCGTACCGGAATCCTATTTCCCCCAGATCAGAGAAGGCATGGAAACGAAGATCGTTTCCGACATCTATCCCGGCCAGGATTATAAAGGGGTGATCATCCGCAAATACCCGACCATTGATCCCAACACCCATTCCTTCCAGGCAGAGCTGAGGATCGATAATCCCGGACAAAAATTAAGGCCCGGGATGTTCATCCGTGTCGACCTGGAACTTGGTGAAATGCAGGCGCTGGTGGTCCCTGCCCTGGCCGTGCTCAAAATGCAGGGATCCGATAACCGCTTTGTCTTCGTGGAAGAACAGGGACGGGCTAAAAGGATCAGCGTAAGCATTGGACAACGGTTCGACGACAAGGTGGAGGTCATCTCCCCCGAACTGAAGGCAGGCAGCCGCCTCATCGTTGCGGGGCAGGCCCGGCTGGTCGACAATGTTCCCGTTGAGGTGGTTACCGAATAAAGTAGCCGTGAAAAAGTAAAATACCTTAACCCATAAAAGGCTGAAACAATGAGTATTTATAAAAGTGCCGTCAATAAGCCCATCACCACCCTGATGATCTTCACCGCCGTGATCGTGATGGGCCTTTATTCGCTGGTGCAGATCCCCGTGGACCTTTACCCGGAGCTGGAGCCTCCCTTTATCAGCATTATGACCACCTACCCGGGCGCCAACGCTTCCGACATCGAGACCAATATCACCAAGCCCATCGAGGATGCCATGAACTCGGTCGACAAGCTGAAGGAGGTCACCTCCGTTTCTTACGACAACCTTTCGCTGGTGACCCTTGAATTCGAGTGGGAGACCAACCTCGATGAGTCGTTGAACGATGTACGCAGCACGCTCGACTGGGTATACAATGAATTACCGGAAGACTGCGACCGCCCCTCGATCTTCAAGTTCTCGACCAGTGCGATGCCTATCCTCTTCTACGCGGTGACGGCCGATGAGAGTTATCCCGGGCTGGAGAAGATACTCGAGGAAAAGCTGATCAACCCCCTGAACAGGATCGAAGGCATCGGTTCGATCGCGACCATGGGTACTCCCATCAGGGTGATCTATGTGGACCTGGATCCCCGCAAGCTGGATGCCTACGCACTCACCCTGGAGCAGATCGGCAACACCATCAGCGCCGAGAACCTGAACATGCCCTCGGGAAATATCAAGATGGGAGAATCCGATTATCAACTCAGGATCGAAGGCGAATTCGCGGAAAGCTATGAAATAAACAATATCGTTGTAGGCAATGTGGTTGGAAAGCCAATCTACCTGCGTGATATTGCAACAGTGAAAGACACCCTTAAGGACAGGTCGCTCGACGAAAAGATCAACGGGAAAAGGGGCGTCAGGCTGATGGTGATGAAACAGTCGGGCGCCAACACGGTGAGTATCGCCAGGCAGGTAAACGAGCAGATGGAAAAGCTGCTGCCCACGCTGCCTCCCGATATCAAGGTGGAACCCATCATGGACACTTCCGACTTCATCCTGGGATCGATCAGCAACCTTTCGCAAACCCTGATGTGGGCCCTGCTCTTCGTGATCCTGGTGGTGCTGTTCTTCCTGGGCCGCTGGCGGGCAACCCTCATCGTCATCCTCACCATCCCGATATCACTCATTGTTTCCTTCCTGTACCTGTACTTTGTCGACAGTTCGATCAATGTGATCTCACTTTCCTCACTATCCATCGCCATTGGTATGGTGATCGACGACGCCATCGTGGTGCTGGAAAACATCACCAAGCATATCGAGCGTGGCAGCAGCCCGAGGGAGGCAGCCATCTATGCCACCAACGAAGTGTGGATGGCCGTGATCATCACCACCCTGGTGATCGTGGCCGTATTCTTCCCCCTTACGCTGGTGGGCGGCATGACGGGAGTGCTGTTCAAGGAACTGGGATGGATCGTCACCATTACGGTGGTCACTTCAACCACGGTTGCCATCTCCCTTACCCCCATGCTGTCGTCGAGGCTTCTTAAGACCAGGTTGCCGAAGGAGCGCAGGCTGAATGCATTTTACGACCGGACCATCAAGCGTTTGCTCGACTGGCTCGATAATTTTTATGAAAAGAATATCCGCTGGGCCCTCCGCCACAAGAGTTTCGTGGTAATTACGAGCCTGGCGATATTTGTCGGCAGCCTTGCGATCGGGGCATTGTTCGTCGAATCCGACTTCATGCCCGAGAGCGACGAAAGCAGTATGCGGGCAGCCATTGAACTGCAGACAGGCCTGAGGGTTGAAGAATCCATGAAAACAGCCCGCCAGCTCGAAAAGATCATCAGGGAACGCTATCCCGAGATCACCGTGGTTTCCGTATCGGCCGGCTCCGATGAGGAAGGCGGTATCTTCTCGCTCTTCAACACCACGGGGTCGAACCGGATCAATCTCATGTCGCGCCTGGTACCTGTTACGGAGCGTGAACGGGATGTCTTCGAGATTGCCGAGGATTTCCGCAAACAGCTTGATGCCATCCCTGAGATCATCAACTACTCGGTCACGACCTCCATCAGCATGTTCGGGGGAAGCGGCAACCAGGTCGACGTGGAAATATTCGGCTATAACTTCGAGCAGACCAATGCGCTGGCCGAACAGATCAGCGTGAAGCTGAACAACATTCCCGGAGCGGAGGACATCTCCGTGAGCCGTGAAAAGGACAAGCCCGAACTCCAGGTCATCCTCGACCGCGAAAAGCTGGCACTGCACGGCCTGAACAGCGCCACGGTTTCGACCTATATCCGGAACAGGATCGACGGGCTGCAGGTATCCAAATTCAGGGAAGAAGGCGATGAGTACGACATCATCGTGCGCCTGGAGGAGGAATACAGGAACTCCATCACCGACCTGGAAGAACTCAGCATCATGACCATGGCCGGAAACCGGATCAAGCTGAAGGAACTTGGCGATATAAAAGAATACTGGTCGCCGCCCAACATCGAACATAAGCGCAGGGAAAGGGTTGTCAGGGTTTCGGCCAAACCGGTGGGCATCTCCCTGGGTGAACTGGCCAACAGGATCAATGAAGAGATCGGCCGCATGGACATCCCGCCCGGAATCATGATCAATGTCGGGGGAGCATACGAAGACCAGATGGAAGGCTTCCAGGACCTTGCACTGCTGCTCATCATCAGCCTGATCCTGGTGTTCATCGTCATGGCATCCCAGTTCGAATCCTTTGCCATGCCACTGGTGATCATGTTCTCCATACCCTTTGCCTTTACCGGGGTGGTGCTGATCCTGTTCCTCACCAACACCACCCTCAGCCTCATCGCAGGGCTGGGTGCCGTATTGCTGGTAGGGATCGTGGTCAAGAACGGCATCGTGCTGGTGGATTATATCAACCTTATGCGCGACCGGGGCCACGAACTTTACAAAGCCATTGAGCTGGCAAGCCATTCGCGTCTGCGCCCCGTGCTCATGACCGCCATGACCACCATCCTCGGGATGTTGCCGCTGGCCCTCAGCACAGGTGAAGGGTCAGAGATCTGGTCGCCCATGGGCATCACGGTGATCGGGGGGCTGGTGTTCTCCACCATCGTCACCATGATCATCGTGCCCGTGATGTATGCCATCATGGCCAGGCGAGGCGAACGCGACAAGAAAACCAGGCTCAGGAAACGTTTTGTATTCATGGACAAATAATCATTCCCGGTAACAGGGATAAGCGAAGCACATTATGAAAGCAGTAATGATCATATTCAACCAGGCCCATACCGAACGGGTGGAATATATGTTTGACAGGCTGAACATCAGGGGCTACACCTGGTGGCAGGATGTGAAGGGCCGGGGCAGTGAGACCGGCGAGCCGCGCATGGGTACCCATACCTGGCCCGAGATGAACTCGGCAGCACTGTGCATGATCGCTGAGGAACATGTGGACGCACTGCTCGAAGCGGTCAGGAAACTCGACGACATCAATCACGAAATCGGCGTCAGGGCCTTCGTATGGGACATTACCGGTACGGTATAAATTGTCCTTTCCACCGGTAAATGCCCCATGGCAGAATGCCGATATTGACTTTCCTTATTCAATACCCTATCTTTATAGGTTATTATTTGATTTATTAACCTTTAAACCTCTATGCCTATGAAGAAGATCTACGCCTTATCCGCCTTTATTATTCCTGCCATCGTCCTGGTTTTCGCCTTCACCAACGGGCCGTCGGCCGGCTACACCGGCTCGCCCCTTGATGGTAATGATTGTACCGATTGTCATGCATCCTTTCCGGCCACTACTGTTCCGGACTGGATCACCAGCGACATCCCGCTCGTCGGTTATACACCCGGTATCACCTACACCATTACGCTCAGTACGCCAGAAGCCACAACCGAAAAGATGGGCTTCCAGATCACCAGCGAAACCTTGGGTGAAAAGGCCGGGACCTGGATCATCACGAATGCCCAGCGAACCAAGATCGTCGGGGGGACTGCTGTAACGCACACTGCTGCCGGAACAGATCCGCAGGGCACACCCAACAGCTGGACCATGGACTGGACAGCTCCCGAATCAGGGACGGGTGCAGTAACATTTTATGCTTCGGTTAATGCTTCAAATAACAATGGCACGACCGCAGGTGATATGATCTATTTGACTTCCGTTACCATACCGGAATCCAACATCGGTATTGCCGAAAACATGGAAAGCAAGGTCGGGGAAGTTTACCCCAACCCGGCAACAGACAAGGCCACAATCGGTCTGCCGGAGGGTTCCCTGCTAAGGATCTTCGATCAATTGGGACACGAAGTGATGTCGCTGGAAGCCGCTACTTCAACAATGGTTGTTGATGTGGCATCCCTTGATCAGGGCATCTACTATCTCACAGTCAGTTATGATGGCCAACAGTGTACACGCAGGCTGTTGAAGAAATAACAACGGCTGTCATAAATATCTTTTGAGCATGCTAAAGGCCCCTTTGTGGTTTATTACACTGAAAACCACAAAGGCCTCATAGTGCAACACGAAGTTACTCAAAGTAATCCCCGCGATTGGCTCTTACAGGTGATCAACGAAGTATTTCGCCATTTTGGCGTTGAGGTGCACCCTGTCGCGACCGCCGACACCATGGCCATGGCCCGGGTAAACAAAATAATCGACCTGTTTGCCTTCCTGGATGAATTTTTTGATGAGGGCCAGTGAATGCTGCCACACCACCACGGGATCGGATGTGCCGTGGATGATCAGCAGGTCGCCATCGAGCCGGCCGGCATGGTTAAGCAGGCTCGCCTCCTCATAGCCTTCAGGGTTCGACTCCGGCGTGTCCATATACCGCTCCCCGTACATCACCTCGTAGTATTTCCAGTCGGTGACCGGTCCGCCACACACCCCAACCTTGAAAAGTCCGGGCTTTTTCAGCATGAGCGAGATGGTCATGAAACCACCATAACTCCATCCATGCACCCCTATCCTGTCAGGATCGATATAAGGGAGATCACTAAGGTATTCGACACCTCTGGCCTGGTCGGCCACCTCCAGGGTCCCCAGTTTCCTGTGGACAGCCTGTTCGAAGTCAAGGCCACGGTTCGCCGATCCCCGGTTGTCGAGGGTGAACACCACGAAACCTTCCTGTGCCAGGTAATAAAGGAACATGCTCGCACCTCCCATCCAGGTGTTGGTTACCAGCTGTGCATGCGGTCCTCCATAAACATATACGATCGCCGGGTATTTTGCAGAGGGGTCGAAACCCGGCGGGGTGATCATGCGGCAGTAAAGGTCGGTACCGTCCTCCGCTTTGATAGTAAACACCGACATACGGCCAATTTCATAGTCTTCAAGGGGATCACCAGAGATCCTGAGCTTCTGAAGGAGTTTCCCGCCGGTGGTAAAGACCGCATATTCCCGCGGGGTGAGGGTATCGCTGAAAACATCGATATAGTATTTCCCGTTCCTGTTCAGGGTAACGGAATGGGTACCTGGCTTCTCACTGATGCTGCGGATCTCCCCGCTCTTGAGTTCCACTGAAAAAATATCGGCATTGAGGGGGCTCTCTGCAGTGGCGGTGAACCAGGCATATTTGTCCTTCGGGTCAACACCCAGCAGGTCACGGACAACCCAATCGCCTGATGTCAGTTGCCTGACAAACTCACCATCGGTATTATAAAGATACAGGTGCCGGTAACCGTCGCGCTCGCTGATCCAGATAAAGTGATCCCCGTCATTCAGGAAAGCCAGGCGGTCTTCGGGTTCAACATATTTTTCATTCCTTTCCTCGAAAAGCGTTTTCACCAGCGCTCCTGACCTGATGTCGTACTTGTTCAGTTTCATGTGGTCCTGCCCGCGGTTTAGTACGGCAATATAAACATACTGCTCGCCGGGATCCCAGGTGACGCAGGTGAGGTACTGGTCGGCAGGTTCGCCTGTATTGATGAAGCTGACCCTGCCCGAACTAACGTCGTAAATGCCAAGGGTCACTTCATGGCTGGCCATTCCGGCCATGGGGTATTTAATATTGTCAAGCTCAGCGATACGGGCATCGATGTCGACCAGGGGGTAGTCGGTCACCATGCGTTCATCCTTACGGTAAAAGGCCAGGTAATTACCCCTGGGCGACCAGAAGGTTCCGCCGCTGATGCCGAACTCGTTACGGTGGACCGTTTGCCCGTTCACAATGCCCGGATCCTTATCGTTGGTCACCTGTACCTGCCTGCCCTCAAAGGCCACATGAAGATTATTGCCCATCGTGTAGGCTACGGCAAAAGTGTTGGGCTGCAGGTCGGTATTTGAGGCTTCCTCCGGAAAGCTGTTGAGTTCGCGGAGCTGTTTCGAACTTATGTTATAAAGGTAGACCTTATGTCCTGCCGTGAAGTACCCTGTTTTGTCGTCGATCCAGGTGAAGGATGGCATTCTCCTCAGGGTATCGGCTTCCACCTTAGCCAGGCTTGCGTTGATCTCACCCAGCCCGAAAAGCTTGTCATGCTTATCCGATGTGGCTTTGGAGACCATCATATCGTTATCTTCCAGGTAGGTGAAATAGGGCGTTTCTCCCATCCAGGCCAGCCCGCGGACCGACTCAGGCATCAGGTCCCGGTTCATGTAGGAAGCATCTTCAATGGTTAGTTTCTTCAGTTGTGCAAAAGCCGCAGACGGCAATAGCAAAGTGATAAAAAGTAAAATAAGTCCGTGTTTCTTCATGATGTATCCGTTTGAAAATGGTTGTGCAAGATAAGAAAAGATACCGGATCGCGGATGCCGGAAAATCTATGGATGTCGTCAGTGACTGCTTATCATGAACTTGTAGTCTGACAGGTGCTGGCTCTGCCTGTTGTTCAAATAAACATAGAAAGGTAAGGTAATGGCTTCGGGAAGGAGAACCGTGGTGTAATTCCACCAGCCGTTGGCAAAAGGCAGCTGGGCAGCCTGGTAGCTGAGGTCGATCTCCATGATCTTCTCCCTGTCGTCCCGGTCTCTGATCACCACGAAATACCATTTGAAGTTGGCCATGCTTTCGGTGGGCCGGGAGATGAAGATCTGCAGGGCCCCTCCGGGCGCTTCATCCGAATATTTATTTCGCAGCTCCTCTTTTCTTTCAGGGGTGGTTTCAAGGGTATCGAGCCCTTCCAGCAATTGCTGCGGACTGAGGTAAGCCAGGGTTGTGATGGGCCCCAGGTTAGAATGCCTTTCTGCCGTGATCCGCTCCCCGAAGACCTGCCTGATCTCAAAACCGTGGATGAGGTGAACACTTTGATCCAGCCAGGGTCTTTCCGTCAGCTCGGGATTGATGACTGCAATATCGGTCACCTGGGCTCCTGCTGAAATGGATATGGCCAGGATCGCCTTGATGAAGATCACATACAATGTTTTCATATCGGGAGTTTTAGTGGTTCAACGAGTGCCTGACAGGATGACCGGCCCCGATCCCACCCTGTTATATCAGGCAGATCTAACGGCTGCAGCAATTTCCGGGAGCACAGCCAGGTCTTTCTCAATGGCGGTCCCTACCACGATGATATCGGCGCCTGCCCGGCAGATGTCTGCAGCGATCTCCGGTGTGGTGATGCCCCCTCCCACCATGAGCGGCAGGGAAACCTCCGCCCTGACCCTTCTGATCATCGACAGTGGCACCGGTCTGGCAGCACCGCTGCCTGCTTCCAGGTACAGAAGCTTCAGTCCCAGCATCTCTCCGGCCATGGCCGTGCACACTGCAATATCGTCCTTCTCCCTGGGAATGGGCATGGTGTTGCTCATATAGAGGGCCGTGGTGGCATTGCCGCTCTCGATGAGCATATACCCCGTCGGGATGATCTCCAGCCCGCTGTCGCGAAGGTAAGGGGCCGCAGAAACATGCTTTCCGATCAGTAATTCCGGATTCCGTCCCGAGATCAGGGATAGCAGCAATATGGCATCGGCACCGGCATTGATCTGCATCTCGCTGCCGGGAAACAAAACCAGCGGCAGATCGGTTTGCGACCTGAGCAGCCGGAGGCAACGGCTCAGGTGGTCGTTAACCAGCAGGCTCCCTCCCACCAGGATGTAATCCACACCCGAAGTGTTGGCCAATCCGGCAACATCCCTGATAAATGCCTCCGGGCATTGTTCCGGATCGATAAGTATGGCGAACTGCTTTTCACGCCTGTGGCTAATCCTGTCAAGTATATCCTTTTTCATGTGAAGGGAAAGTACAAAGATACGAAATCGGGTCATCTGTTCCAACTATCCGGCGGCCGTATCCACGGCGTATACCAGGCAATAATCGTCGATGACCTCCGAATGCAGCTGGTAGCGGCTTGCAGCATCCCTGCCCCTGATCAGGCCTTCGAAAGGTCCCTGCATATTCGCCGGAGGGTCCAGCACCCTGATATGCTCCCTGAAGTCGAGGTTCCGTTCCCCGTAAAGCTTGTAAAGGGCCTCCTTGGCACACCAGTGGAGGCATAATTCGGCAGTACTGAGTTCATGGACTTCCCTGCCGGTCTCCTCAGGGCTGATGAACTTATCGGCGATCCTGTGCAAGCGGGGGCTGATCTGCTCGATATCGACGCCTACGGCATGGTTGTGACTGATGATGACCACGGCAAACCTGCCGGAGTGGGATACAGAGATATGGTCGTCGGACAGGTCGATGAAAGGTTTGTTGTGCCTGTCGTACCTGACCCTGATGTCGCCGCCCTTGCCCACGATGTTTTTCAGCATGTGCCGGTAAGCCAGCCAATGTACGCGGCGCTGGTCGGTTCTGAAACCTTCGTAGCGGTGCCGCTCCTCCTCGTCGAGCCTGAGCAGCGACAGGAACCATTGGGGGGGTTCGATGATCTCCCAGATCACGAGGCGTACATGCTCATTCAGCCATTTGTTCGTATGCAGCGGCATGGTGCAAAGATACGGTTATTCGTTTTGAGTGATGAGTGTTAAGTTAATTGTATTGATTCTGCGGAAGATACCTGATGACCTGTTTCAGCCCTGACTGATTTGCCGGTATGATGAAAAATGAGTAACTTTGCAGTCCCAAAAATTTACATGAATGACGCAGACAATCACAGGTAAAATGACCGACTATAAGATAAAGGACATCAGTCTTGCCGACTGGGGCAGGAAAGAGATAGAGATTGCAGAGAAGGAAATGCCGGGGCTGATGTCTCTACGCGAGAAATATGGCCCTTCGAAGCCACTGCAGGGAGCCAGGATCACCGGTTCGCTGCATATGACCATACAGACTGCCGTTCTGATCGAGACGCTCAAAGCGCTTGGTGCCGATGTTCGCTGGGCCTCCTGCAATATCTTCTCCACGCAGGACCATGCCGCTGCAGCCGTGGTACGCGATTCGCAGGTACCCATATTTGCATGGAAAGGCGAGACCCTTGAAGAATACTGGTGGTGCACCAGCCAGGCACTGGCTTTTCCCGGCGGTAAAGGACCCAACCTCATCGTGGACGATGGCGGCGATGCCACCCTGCTGGTCCATATGGGCTACGAAGCGGAGAACGACGCCTCACTCCTCGACAGGAAGCCCGGAAACCCGGAAGAGAAGGTGATCCTTCAGACACTTAAAAACATCATGAAGGATGACAGGGATCGCTGGCACCGTGCAGCAGAGGAGCTGAGGGGGGTTTCGGAAGAAACCACCACCGGTGTGCACAGGCTCTATCAGCGCATGGAAAACGGCACACTGCTATTCCCGGCCATCAACGTGAACGATTCGGTGACCAAGTCGAAATTCGACAACCTTTACGGATGCCGCGAATCATTGGCCGACGGCATCAAACGTGCCACCGATGTGATGATCGCCGGCAAGGTGGTCGTTGTGCTAGGATACGGCGACGTTGGCAAGGGCAGCGCAAAATCGATGCGGTCATACGGCGCCCGTGTCAAGGTTACGGAGATCGACCCCATCTGCGCCCTGCAGGCGGCCATGGAAGGTTTCGAGGTCACTACGCTGGAGGACGCACTGGCCGATGGCAATATCTTCGTTACGGCAACCGGCAACAAGGATGTGATCACCCTGGAGCATATGTCGAAGATGCGCGATGAAGCCATCGTATGCAACATCGGTCATTTCGACAACGAAATACAGGTGGAACGGCTCAATGATGCACCTGGCGTGGAAAAGATCAACATCAAACCCCAGGTCGACAAGTATATCTTCCCCGATGGCCACTGTATCTATATGTTGGCCGAAGGCAGGCTGGTAAATCTTGGGTGTGCCACCGGCCACCCGAGCTTCGTGATGAGCAACTCGTTCACCAACCAGACTCTCGCCCAGATCGAGCTCTGGCAAAACGATCATGAACTCAAAGTTTACAGGTTACCCAAAGAACTCGACGAGGAAGTTGCACGCCTGCACCTCGGGCATATCGGGGTAAAGCTCACCAAACTCACCGAAGAACAGGCCCGCTACCTGGGCGTGCCCAAGGACGGACCTTTCAAGCCTGAGCATTACAGGTACTAGATACTGGTTACTGGTTACTGGATACTGGTTAATTTTGGCTGGGTTGGTTTGCGCATGCAGGGGGTATTTGTTCTGCCGGCCACCCTAGTGATATGGCTTTCCTGAAGTCGGTGCAAGCCTTCTCCCTGCTCCCGGTCACCCATTGCAACCTCCCGCGATAATAGAAAGCTTTGGCTGAAGCGGGTTCCGTGGCAATGGCCTGTGTGAGGGCCAGCATGGAAGAATCGGCATCGCCCAGCTCGGCATGCAGCAGCCCCCTGTTGATCCAGGCCTCCGTATATGTCGTGTCGAGCCGTGTCGCTGCCCGAAAATCAGACAGGGCCCCCCTCAGATCATTGCGCGATGCCCTGAGCAATCCCCTGTAATTATGGGTAGAAGCATCGTGCAAGCCAAGGTCGATGGCCTTGTCAAGATCGCTGATCGCTTCTCCCGTCTCTCCCAGGTAATAGTAAGCCAGCCCACGGTTCATATAGGCATCGGCGGCCATGGGTTCATACCTTAATGCCAGTGAGTAATCGCTCACGGCCCTCAGATGGTCACCCCTTTCCTGCCAGGCATTGCCCCTGTTGATCAGGGCTGCCGAGGCTTCCGGGTACTGCTCAAGCACATCGTTCCACAAGGTGAAACTGTTTTGCCAGACCCTTGCCCGGGAATGGGTAAGGAAGGCGAAAACCACCACCAGCAGGACAGTGACCGCGGCAGGCAGCCACTTCCTTGCGCGGCCCGGGGAAACGAGGAAGAGCAGCAGCACAGAAAACACATAATACATCCCCACCGAAGGCAAATAAACGTACCTCTCCTTTACCACCTGCGCCCCCACCGGGATAATCTCCATAACCACGGCAATGGTAACCAGGAAGAACACCAGGCCTGCAGTAAGCTGCCGCCGGAACTCCCCCCTGCTGCGTACAACCAGGAAGACCAACATCAGGGGCAGCAGCGGGGCAATATAATAGGCAGGCGGAAGCGGGCTGTCAGGATAGGGGTGAAAGGCCGAAAGCCCCGCAGGTACAAACAGCACGGACACATAATGGGCCAGGGCATAAAATACCAGCAGGATCCTTTCGAACCAGGCATATCTCTCAGAGAGCCCTGCAATATGACCTGCCTCTGTCCGGGCATAAATGATGAGAAGGCCAACCCCTATTGCCAGGATGAAGAAAGGGAGCTTTTCCAGGACAAGCCTTCCCGGCGGCCTGCGACGGTAGTAGAGGTCGGCCAGCAGGATGAGCACGGGAAATGTCACGGCAGCCGGCTTCGACAGCAAGGAAAGCACGAAAAAGAAAAAAGTGAGCAGCAAATATTTAAATTTCCCATTCCTGATGTGGCTGATATAAGCGATCAGTCCCGACAGGTAGAATGAAGTGTAGAGCAGGTTGCTCATGGCCGACACCCAGGCCACCGACTCGGCCTGCATGGGATTCAGTGCAAAAAGGGCAGAGGTGATCAGTGCAGGTGCATCCCGCCGGGTGAATTTCCTCACCAGGAAGAAAACCAGCATGATATTCAGCAGGTGGACAAGCAGCGAGAATGTGTGAAATACCCCGGCATCCCCGTTCCCGATGCTGTAAAGCACCGCATATACCTGGGTCGTGAAGGGCTGGTACATGCCGATGTAGAACGAGGTGAAGATCTTCCCTGTATTTGCGAAGGAAAGCCGGTGTATGTCGGTATTGTCGACGACCTGGTCCTGATCGTCCCAGTTCGTGAACCCGTTGGTAAACGTAGGAAGATACGCCAGCACCGTGACCAGCATGATGGCTGCAATCAGCCATGTTGCCCTATGGGATCTTTTCTCCGGCATATATGAGCTGAACCGGCCTCAACGGTTCCGGTTCAATTTGTAATATAAAGGTTCAGCCCGTCGTAAACCGCCCTGTATTGTTTCAGGGGGATGGTGGCCGGTGCCATGGGCGAACCGTCAAGGATCTGGTACGACAGGTCCGAACAGGTATCATATACGAAGGGATAATAATCGTCAACGACCAGGTGCGTGCAGATGAGGGTTTCCGGATCACAGCAAAGGTCCGAATTCACCGGTGGTGTACGCTCGTAGGCGAGGAATTCGTCCTGCGTCATCCGGTAGATGATCAGTCCCCTGCTCGGAGCATCCACCCAGGGATAGTACATCCACCCGCCTACAACGTTCAACTCCTGGTAGAGTGTCGAGTTGGGATTGATCACCACGTTGATATAAGCATACGGGATGTTGCTGTTCGGGTCTTCACCCTTTTTACAGGAAAAGGTCATGCACAGGATGGCAAACATCAACAAAACCATGATCCTGCGGTCGTTTACTAATTGCTTCATTGTCCCCTCTTGTTGATACCTCTCAACGCAAAAATAGCATAAATATTTCCACTTTATCCCATCCCGTGGAGCTATTCCGGTTAAAACATTAATTTAGTGCTGAAAAATCCCGGCAGCAGCATGAACTCAAAAGGGATCATGATCATCATCCTTATTGTTTCGGCATCAACAGTGATGTCGTGCCGGGCAAGGATGACACCAAGCGAGCGAAGGGCATACAGGATGGAAAAACAGATGAAGAAGGAGAACGAGAAGCTTGTGGAGGATTACCTCAGACATCACTACAACATACAGCCTGATGAAACGCAGGCCATGATGAAGAACTCCAGGAAGAGGGCTAAAAAAGTAAACAGGATGCGGCATAAATCATTTATTGACCGTATATTCGGCAACAACAGGTCGAAAGGATGTGATGGCAATTAAGAACATATTCGTGCGCGGATGCCCGGTCCTGCTGCTTGTATTGTTCATCAGTACCACGGCAGGGGCTCAGGACATGCTTTCCGTAAGTTTCGAAAGCTACAAGACCGAAAACATCAAAAGGGTAAAAGGACTGAGCCAGAACATGGTGAATGCCATCATGCAGGATGACGCAGGATATATGTGGTTCGGGACCTGGGACGGGTTGAACCGTTTCGACGGTTACGACTTCCGCATATTCAACAAGCAGGATGGCATGAGCAACCCGACCATCAACACCCTGCTGGAGGACGACGCGGGCATCATCTGGGCCGGTACACAGGACGGGCTGAACCGTTTCGATCCGGGAACCATGAGCTTTGAGAGCCAAAAAAGGATTCCCGGCGAGAGGAACAGCCTGAGCAACAATACCATCAATCATCTCTTCCAGGACCGTGAAGGCTACCTCTGGATCAGCACCGTGCAGGGGCTGAACAAGTACGACAAGCTAAACCATGCTTATACCAGGTACAGTTTCAATGTTACCCATGCCGACAGCATCCGAACCAACTGGATCAACATGGTGACCCAGGACCACGAAGGGGACCTTTGGATCGCTACCCGTTACGGCCTGTTCAGGTTCGATCCCGTATCACTCACATTTACCCCCTTCTTCCATGATCCTGAGTATCCCGCCAGCATCAGCAGCAACGAGATCAACGAGATCCATGTCGACCGCAGCGGTGATATCTGGATCGGGACAAACTACGGGCTGGATCTCTTCCTGGGCGAGAACAGCGGGTTCAGGAAATATGTGCACGATTACAATGATCCGCGAAGCCTGAGCAACAATGAGGTGCAGGCCTTATACGAAGATTCCCGGGGGATCTTCTGGGTGGGGACAAAGGACAAGCTGAACATTTTGGACCGCAGCAAGGGCCTGTTCACCCACTACGGATATACGGGAAGGGGTTCAGGCCTGAGCAACAACGATATCAGGTGCATCTATGAGGACGATATGGGTACCGTGTGGATCGGTACCTACAAGGGGGTGAACAAAGTAAACATGGGCCTGAACAAGTTCAATTACTACCACAGGGACCCGGAGGATCCCCATACCCTGAGCAGCGACGTGATCCATGCCATTATTAAGGATGATAATGGAATGATCTGGCTCGGGACCGGAAAGGGGGTGAACATTTTCGACAGGGAAAGCGGTCGTTACGACCAGCTGCAATACCGTCTTGACGAACACCATAACCTCTCTGATGAGCGTATCAGGTCAATGAACATCGACCGTAAAGGAAATATCTGGATCGGGACAGAAACATGGGGCTTGTTACGATATGACCCGTCAACGGGATCGTACCGTGAGTACCGCTTTGATCCCGGAAACCCCATGTCGCTCAACAGCAACAACATCCTGTGCATCCTGGAGGATCGCCACGGCTATATCTGGACAGGTTCAAACAGCGGGGTGAATGCCTTCCATCCCGATTCCTCCGTCATGCATTCCTGGTCGCATAACCCACGGGATCCGTCAAGCATATCCAGCAATCAGGTATGGACCATATACGAGGACAGCGATGGGAGGCTCTGGTTCGGCACGGATAATGGCCTGAACCTGTATCACCCCGAAAGCAGTTCTTTTTCATCTTACATTTCGGATCCCGGCAATCCCGGCAGCATCAGCGCAAATGCCGTTTATGGCATTTACGAGGACAGCAGGGGCAACTTCTGGATCGGGACCATGGGGGGCGGGTTGAACAGGTTCGATCCGGAAAAAGAAAGATTTACGCGCTATACCGAACAGGACGGCCTGCCAAACAATGTGGTGTATATCTCGGTGGAGGACAGGAACGGGAACCTGTGGCTTACCACCAATTGGGGGATATCAAAATTTAATCCCGCCACCGGCGAATTTGTGAATTATGGCATTAACGACGGCCTGCAGGGCAATGAGTTCAACGGGGGTGCCTGGTATCATGCAAACGACGGCGAAATGTTCTTCGGAGGGATGGACGGGTTCAACAGTTTCTTCCCTGAAGAGATCAGGCTCAACGAGCATCCGCCAAGGTTGGTGTTCACCTCGTTCAGGAAACTCAACCAACCATTGCAAAAGGAGATCGGAGATGGTGACACTGTCCGTTTGAACTATAACGACAATTACTTTTCCATCAGTTTTTCTGCCCTTGATTACACCAATCCATCGAAGAACAAATATGCCTACATGCTCGAAAAATACGACGCAGACTGGATCTACCGTTCGGCCGACAGGCGCATCGCTGAATACACGAGGGTCGGGCCGGGAAGTTATATTTTCAGGCTCAAAGCTGCGAACAACGACGGCATCTGGAACGAGGAAGGCATCTCACTGCATATCATCATCCTGCCTGCATGGTGGGACACAATTATCTTCAAGATCACTCTCGCATCGCTGATCTTTGTCTTGTTATGGTCGTTCGTATACTGGCGGATCAGGTCATTGAAGAAAAAACACGAAGTGGAAAAACGGGTACTGGCCATCGAAAAGGAACTTTTCGATATCCAGCAAAAAGCCCTGCAGCTGCAGATGAATCCGCATTTTATCTTCAATTCGCTCAACGCCATTCAGAGTTTTGTCATCGCCAACGATACTGATAAAGCCATTCATTACCTCTCGAAGTTCTCCCAGCTGATGCGGCTGATCCTGGCAAATTCACATGAGTCGAGCGTACCGCTGAAGGATGAGCTCAGGGCAGTGAAACACTATATGGACATCGAAAAGCTCCGGTTCGACGATAAGTTCGACTATGAGGTGATCGTTGATAAAAGGATCGACCAGGAGTTCATGGAGATCCCGCCGATGATCATCCAGCCCTTTGTGGAGAATGCGATCCTGCACGGCCTCATCCACGCTGCGAGACCGGGCCATATCAGGATAGAAATGAGCCTTAAGGAGAAATTTATTTTCTGCACCATCGAAGATAACGGCATCGGGCGCGAAAGGGCCGCACAGATCAAGGAAGAATCAGGTATTATCCGGAAATCCAGGGGGATGCTTATCACCAGGGAAAGGCTTGAGATCCTGAACAAGCAGAACAAGGAGAAATTTGCCATCAACGTTGTCGACCTGAAAGATGGTGAAGGGCACGCGGCAGGCACCAGGGTGGAGATCAACATCCTGTATTTCGACGAATAGGCCCCCGGGGATAAAATTCAATGCATTATTTGCGCTGTACCGAAACAATATTTACCTTTACTAAAATATCAGGGTTGTTGTACCTCCGAAAATCCTTCATGACATGATCAGGGGAATTATCGTTGAAGACGAGAAGCACAGCCGCGAGACTTTACGCGGTATGCTGGAACGTTATTGCAGGAATGTTGCCGTGGTGGCTGAAGCAGACGGATACCGCAGCGGCCTTCAGGCCGTGAGGGACCATCATCCCGATGTGGTGTTCCTGGATATCCAGATGCCCGACGGCAGCGGGTTCAGGATGCTGGAGGAACTGGACGAAATAACTTTCCACATCATATTCACTACTGCCTTCGACCAGTTTGCCATCAAGGCCATCAAGTACAGTGCACTGGATTACCTGCTCAAGCCCATCGACCCCGAAGAACTTGTCAGTGCGGTAAGAAAGGTGGAGCATGCCATCAGCAGCCGGCAGGTCAGCCAGAACATTCAGGTGCTGCTCGAAAATATCCGGTCAAAGGAAGCGGATCCCCACAAGATCGTGTTGTCAACCTCCGAAAAGATCCACATCCTGGAGACCGATCAGATCCTTCGTTGCGAAAGCGACAATTATTACACCAACTTCTTCCTGACCGACGGCAGGAAGATACTGGTATCGAAAACCCTGAAGGAAAACGAAGAATTGCTGGCCAGCCACAATTTCATCCGTCCGCATAAGTCCCACCTGGTCAATGTGAAGTACATCAAAGGATTTCTTCGGCATGACGGCGGGTACATTGAGATGACCGACGGAAGCAGGATCCCTGTTTCCAGGCGCAAGAGGGAGAAGATCATCGAGATCATCACCCATTTATGAGAATTTCCGGAAGGCTGCGAGGATCCCTTTCCTGTAGCTTCGAACCGGTAACCGTTAACTGATTATCATTAACCGAAAACTGATTGAAACTTTTATTATAATACATTTTTAATATTTTTACACTTACGTAGCCAAAAACCAGGCATCCACATGGAAGATTATATTTACATTCTGATCGGTGTGATATGGCTTGCAGCCACCATTTACAGGGCCAGCCAGAAAAAGAAACAACAGGCTGCCGGCCAGGCAAAACCCGCAACCTCATTTCAGGACGAGGATAAGGGGCAGCCCCGCAAACGCTCCCTGTTCGAGGAGCTTTTCGATGTTGAAGAGACCAGGCTCCCCGAACCCGAACTGGCCGATTATGAATTTGAAACGCCCGAATTCTCCAAACCGACCATCAAGCCTGAAGTGAAAACTTTCCAGAGCGAATATGCCGGCCGGAGACTGGGAGGGATCGAGTCATTTTCAGGTGAAGGGGTGAGTGCTTTCGGTGGTATAAAGTTCGAGGACATCCTGAAGCAATATGAGAAGAAACCACCGAAAAACGGGAAGATCGACCTCCGGAAAGCCGTGATTTATTCGGCTATTCTTGAACGTCCTTATTCCTAACAGATTGTTAAGGGAATGTTAATTTTTTTTGAATGTAGCGTTAATAATATTTGCATATTAAATTTTTTATTTATTAACTTTACCGACTTATTGCACAGTGTTTATCTAACATAAAATTATCATGGTATGTTAAGAAATTTACTCCTAACTATTGGTATTGTACTGGCTGCCAGTCTGGTGGTATTCCCCCAAACATCCGGTACACTGCAGGGAACGGTTTATGACAAGGACACCAAGGAAGCGCTTCCCTTTGTGAATATCGTTATCGAAGTCGGTGGCACACAGGAAGGCGGTGCCTCTTCCGACATCAACGGGAAATATGTGATCAAACCGATCCCTCCCGGCAAATACGATGTAAGGGCCACGTTCATTGGTTACAATGAGGTGCTGGTCAGGGGGGTTCAGATCAATCCAAACCAAACCCGCTTCTTCGATATCGAAATGACTTCTTCGGCCATTGGCCTTGAAGAAGTAGAGATCATCGATTACAAGGTTCCCCTGATCGACAAGGACCAGACCCAGAGTGGTGGTACGGTGACCCAGGAAGAGATCCAGAAGATGCCTAACCGTTCAGTAGGAGCCATCGCCGCTACCATCGGTGGTGTGTTTTCGCGCGACGGGGAAGCTGGAAACGTTCGTGGTGCACGTACCGAGGCAACCCGTTACTACATTGACGGTATGCCGGTGATCGGGTCGCTCTCGCTGCCCCAGTCGGCCATCGCCCAGCAGTCGGTGATCCTTGGCGGTCTCCCGGCCCAGTACGGTGATGCCACCGGCGGGGTTGTGGAAGTAACCACCAGGGGCCCGTCCAGGATCTTTGGCGCAGGCGTCGAGCTGGAAACCTCAGAGTTCCTCGATCCTTTCGGGTACAACCGGGTAGGGCTCAACCTCAACGGGCCGATCTTCAGGAGGAAATCCGACACCCCTGGCAAAAAAGGAGAATCCCTCCTGGGATATTTTATCGGGGGTGATTTCACATACCGTCAGGACGGGAGCCCATTTTCAGGCGACATGTACCGTGGTACCGACGAATATATCGCTTACCTGCAGGAAAACCCGCTCAGGGTTTCAGGGCTTGAATCGGGAGGTACCTTCCTCAATGGAGAATACACGCGCATGAGCGATCTGGAAAAGATCAAAACGACCAGTAATACCTCAAATTACAATATCAACCTTTCCGGTAAGATCGACGTGCGCACGGGACCCACCGTGAACCTCACCTTCGGCGGGCAGTACAACTACAACCGCGGCAACGGATACGACTTCGGGAGTTCAATGTTCAACTACGACAAGAACTCCCTGTATTACAGCCAGACCTGGAGGGTATTCGGCCGTTTTACGCAGCGTTTCCCCAACGACCCCGACAAGAACTCGCTGATCAAGAATGTTTATTACTCCATACAGGCCGACTACCAGCGGTTCAGCGGGTCGACGCATGACCCCGACCACAAGGACGACGTGTTCAAGTATGGTTACCTCGGCTCCTTCCAGTCGCATTTTGCCAAGAACTACACCCTCGGCTCCGACACCATCGGCGGGCAATATTACGAGGATGTGTACATCATGGACAACTACTATGATACCTTATATACATTTACACCGGGCGATATCAATCCCTATGTAACCAATTTCACCTCTAACTATTATTCATTGTACCCCGATCCGGAAGGCAACTGGCGCAATGCCGACCAGGTGCAGCTTGGCGGCGGCCTCCTCAACGGCCAGGGACCACCTTCCGTTTATGGCATGTTCGCCCTGCCGGGAGCAAACCAGAGCGGTTACTCGGAATATGACAACTCACAGATCAGCGTTAATGCTACAGGTTCCATGGACATCGGCAACCACGAGCTCAGGTTCGGGATCCAGTATGAACAACGTCAGGAACGCGCCTACAGCGTCGGCCCTACGGCCATCTGGCAGCTGATGGACGGTCTGACGAACTTTCACATCCAGGAACTTGATGTCGACAACCCCGAATTCGTGTACAGGGACGGCATATTCCAGGACACCATCGAATACAAGAGAAAATATGATGCCGCTTCCCAGCGCGTATTCGACAGGAAACTGAGGGAAAGGCTCGGCCTGCCGGTAAACGGTACCGATTTTATCGTGATCCAGTCATATGATTACAATACCAACAGCATACAGTATTTCGACGAAAACAATGTGGCACACACCATTTCCGTTGGGGAAGACCTTTTTGACCTGGGCATGTTCAGCCCCGACGAACTTCTCAACGACGGTAACTGGTATGTCACTGCCATCGGCTATGATTATACCGGAGAAAAGCTGAAGAGCAAGCCAAGCTTCGAAGACTTCTTCACCCAGCTTGACGATGAGGGCAATTATACCCGCGCAGTAGGTGCTTTCGAGCCCATCTACATGGCAGGATTTATCCAGGACAAGTTCGCTTTCAGGGATCTGATCTTCAACGTGGGTGTGCGTGTCGACCGCTTCGATGCCAACCAGGTGGTACTGAAGGACCCCTTCCTGCTGTACCCGGCCAGGACAGTTAACGAAGTTGAAATGGTCGGCGGCCAGGTGATCGATCATCCCACCAATATGGGTTCCGATTACATCGTTTACGTCGACAATGTGAACAACCCGACCCGCATCACCGGTTATCGTGATGAGGACACCTGGTACAATGCCGATGGTACCGAAATCCAGGACCCCAACGTTCTGAATGTCGGTTCCGGTGTTTCGCCATACCTCCTTGATCCCAGCCTGACGAAGCCACCGATGGATGCCTTCGAGGATTATGATCCGCAGATCAATGTGATGCCCAGGATCTCTTTCTCTTTCCCGATCTCCGACGTTGCCCTGTTCTTCGCACACTATGACGTGCTTACGCAGCGCCCGACCTCGAACCTGCGTTCCGACCCGAGGGTGTATTATTACTTCGACAATATCGGCGGGACCATCAACAATCCGAACCTGAAGCCGTCGAAGACCATCGACTACGAACTCGGGTTCCAGCAGAAGCTTTCACCCACCAGCTCCCTGAAGTTCGTGGCCTTCTACAGGGAAATGAGGGACATGATCCAGATCTACCGCTTCACCGGAGCTTACCCGAAAGATTATACTTCCTTCAATAACATCGACTTTGGTACCGTCAAGGGCTTGACCATCCAGTACGACCTCAGGAGGACCAACAACGCCAGGATCAGTGCCTACTACACACTGCAGTTCGCCAATGGTACAGGTTCCAGCACTACCACCGCTGCAGCCCTCGTAGCATCGGGACTTCCGAACCTGAGGACCACCTTCCCGCTGGCCTGGGACCGTCGTCACAGTTTCAATGTATTCCTCGACTACAGGTATGGCAGGGGCACAGAATATAACGGCCCCGTGATCAGAAGGGACAAGAAAGGCAAATCACCTGTGCAGGTGCTGAACAATACCGGTCTGTCACTCACGCTCACCGGTGGCTCAGGAACCCCCTACACCAGGTCTCGTAATATTTACAGCCAGCTCAGCGGCGGTACAAGACTGCTGCAGGGTACCTACTTCGGATCCAGGTTGCCCTGGCAGTTCCGCATGGATGTCCGTATCGACAAGGATATCCCCCTCACGCTGGGTAAAGGTGACAATCCTAAACAAGGAAACCTGAACATCTATCTTTCAGTCAACAATGTGCTGAATACCAAGAATGTGATGCAGGTATATCCGGCTACCGGTAACCCCGATGACGACGGTTACCTTGCAGCTCCTGAATGGCAAAGGGAGATCAACGAACAGCTCGATCCCCAGTCGTTCCGCGACCTTTACGCCATCTTCATCGACCGTCCGTGGCATTACAGCAGCCCCAGGACGATAAGGCTCGGTTTGATCTTTAACTTCTAAACCGAAAAAAGGGTAGGATGAACTCCTTGAAAATGAAAACAAAAAATAATACAGCAACCATGAAAAATATATTTCGCCATTTATTTATTGCCTTACTCTGCATAGTGCTGGTCCAGGGTACCTATGCCGAGGAATACAAGGGAGATGGAAACAAGAGTACGCCGACCATCAAGGAAACCACTGCCGGATGTGCTGCCGCATCAAGTTACCGCTTCCTCGATATTAACAATGTACGTGGCAGGATCAACACCGGAGGCGACATGTGGTGGGACCTCCCCGGTGGTATCGGTGCCCAGTATTTCATCCCTAAAGCAGGTACCGCAACCTCCTTATTTTCCGGTTCTCTCTGGATCGGGGGTCTCGATATCAACAACCAGCTCAAGCTGGCTGCCGTGAGGTACCGCCAATCAGGAAATGATTACTGGCCCGGCCCGTTAACCACTGACGGAACGGCTTCCGTTGATGAAGCCACCTGTGCCAAATATGACAAGCACTTTGTGATCCTCCGCCAGCAGGTTGATGAATACCTTGCCTGGTGGAACAGCGATAACAGGGCACTGGAATATCCCGATTACACGATCCCCGAAGCATTGCTTGAATATCCGGCCCACGGCGATATTGCCCAGAACCAGAGCTATTACCTGGCGCCTTTCCGCGATATGGACGGCGATGGCGACTATAACCCCAACCAGGGGGATTACCCGTATTACGACATCACCAATGAACTCTGCCCGCTCAACTACGCCGGCGACCCCAATTACGTTCCCCAGGTGACCATGGAAGAAGAATACCAGGGCACCGTTCACGGAAGTATCCTGGTCGACCAGGTACTGAAGGGCGACCAGACCTTCTGGTGGATTTTCAACGACAAGGGTAATTTCCACTCTGAATCGCAGGGTGCCTCCATCGGCTTCGAGATCCGCGCACAGGCCTTCGCCTTCGCGACCAACGATGAGATCAACAACATGACATTCTATACCTACGAGATCATCAACCGTTCAACTTTCACCCTTACGGGGACCTATTTCAGCCCCTGGGTCGATACCGACCTGGGATATGCATGGGACGACTACGTAGGTTGCGATGTGAACAGGGGTCTGGGATATTGTTACAACGGCACCTCTGTCGACGGCTCCGGAGAGCCTGAATCATACGGTGACCAGCCCCCCGCCATCGGCGTCGACTTTTTCCAGGGTCCGTACATCGACCCCGACGGCCGCGACAACCCCAGGTTTACCGGCGACTGCTCCATCCTCAACAGCCCATATGAATGGGACCCGATGGCCATCAACGGGGTGAACTTCGGTAACCAGATCGTAGATGACGAACGTTTCGGGATGCGCCGCTTCGTTTACCATAACAACTCCGGTGGCCCGCAGGGCGACCCGAGTATCGCCCCCGAATACTACAACTACCTGAGGGGGTTCTGGAAAGACAATACACGCATGCTCTATGGCGGGAACGCACACCTCAACTCGGGCGCCGTTGGCCCCGAATGCGACTTCATGTTCCCCGGCGATTCCGACCCCTGTAACTGGGGTACACAGGGAACTCCTCCCAACGGCGGGTTCAACCAGAATGGGATATACTGGACCGAAGAAACTGCCGACAACAACCCCTACGACAGGCGATTCATGCAATCGGCCGGTCCCTTTACCCTCGAACCCGGTGCCGTGAACTATATCACCGTCGGTATTCCGTGGGCACGTGCCGCTTCAGGTGGCCCCTGGGCTTCGGTTGAACTGCTCCGCGTTGTCGACGACAAGTGCCAGAAACTTTTCGACAACTGTTTCAAGGTGCTCGACGGACCTGACGCTCCGGACCTCAGCATCGTAGAACTGAACAAGGAACTCATTTTCTACATCTCAAATTCCAAGACCTCGAACAACTACCTTGAGTCATACGCTGAATACGATAACACCATCACCCAGCCTCTTCCCGGTTCTGAAACCGGTGAACGTTCCGACTCATTGTACCGCTTCGAAGGTTACCAGATCTACCAGCTGGCCAATGCCACGGTAACACTGGAAAGCAAAGACAATGCCGATCTGGTCAGGCTGGTGGCCCAGTTCGACATCAAGAACGGTGTGACCACCCTTGTGAACTATTACTTCGACAAGGCGATCAACGGTAATGTTCCCGTAATAGAAGTTGAAGGCGGCGACAACGGTATCGTACATTCTTTCAAGATCACCGAAGACGCATTCGGTACAACGAACCGCCAGCTCACCAACTTCAAGCAATATTATTACACGGTGGTGGCATACGCTTATAACGAGTACCTGCCGTACAACCAGGAGCCAGGTGTGCTTAACGGCCTCTTCGGACAGAAGGCCCCTTACCTGGCCGGCCGCAGGAACATCAAAACCTATACCGCAATACCGCATCCCACCATCAACGGAACAGTGCTCAATGCCGAATATGGCGAAGGACCACAGGTTACCAGGGTGAAAGGAAATGGTAACGGTGGCATGATCATCGACCTTACCGATGAAACCGTGGCCGAGATCCTCAGCAAACCGGCTGCCGACTCCGTGAACAGGATGGGAAGCCCCGACTACCCGATCGCCTACGAAGCGACCTATAAGTATGGCATGGGCCCGCTGAACGTGAAAGTGATCGATCCGCTCAACGTGATCGACGCCGAATATAAGCTGGAGTTCACCGATGTCGTATATGAAGGAGCGAACGATACCATCAGGATCGATTCGGCCATGTGGAAACTGACAAACCTCAATACGGGAAAGGAATATTTTGCCGATAAGGATATCAACTTTAATTACGAGCAACTTTTCCTCGACCTTGGCCTTTCGGTACAGATCCAGCAGCCGGTATTCCCGGGCGATACCCTGGCCGTGAACAATAACCTGTTGACTTCATGGATCACCTATACCGACAGTTCGCAAAGGTGGGTCGGCGGTGTACAGGACAACGACCTGCCTTCAAGCCCTTCGAACTGGATCCGTGCCGGGACTTACCAGGACCAGGAAAATTCGAGATTCAACGACTGGAACATGCCTGATGCCGTTGACCCGGAAGCTGCATTTGAAAAGATTGCACTCGGTACCTGGACACCCTTCGTTATGGCAGCACACGCTGACCAGAGCGATGTAGGTCCGGCTTTCAACAGCCTGGCCAAGACCCAGAGCCCGATGGCCGACATTGCCAGCGTTGATATCGTGATGACTGCCGACAAATCGAAATGGACCCGTTCCATGGTGCTCGAAATGTGCGACGACAAAAACCTCTCGGAAGGAGGCGTTGAACGCTTTGACCTGAGGGCTTCGCAGTCCGTTGACAAGGACGGCAACCCTGCACCCGTTGGCAGCGGACCCAGCAGCAACCCCAACGATCCCAATTACATTTCGGAAACGGGCTTTGGCTGGTTCCCCGGATATGCCATCAATGTTGAAACCGGCGAAAGGCTCAACATCATTTTCGGTGAAAACTCATACCTTGTAGGCGAGAATGGCCGCGACATGCTGTTCAATCCTACGCCGAACGAGTATGACTACTTTGGCAACCCGCTGTTCGGCGGACAGCATTACGTTTATGTGATGAACCACAAAACCAAGGTGTATGTGACCACCAGCGTTACGCTGAAATATGAATTCCCGGCTTACGACGGCTGTGCATACCTGCTCAAGGCACCGCACATCTACGATACCCTGCAGCCGGCACCTCCGCCACCGGCAGTTTACGAACCGATCATCTACTCTACGATGATGTGGGTTGGTATCCCCTTGTCGGTAGAAGGGCGGGAATGGTTACCCGAAGGAAACGACTGGAAACTCAGCATAAGGATGTCGAAACCTTACCAGCGGTACTTCTCCACCCCTCCGGCTCCGGAATATGCCAGCGCCGACACCACCGATATGGACTGGCCGACCTATACCTTCAAAACCGAAGGAGTAGCCACCACCCAGTACAGTGATGTGAAAGCCGAATCGGATCTCGACCTGATCAATGTGGTTCCTAATCCGTATTACGCATACAACGCGTATGAAAGGAATGCCCTCGACAACAGGATCAAGATCATCAACCTGCCGCAGAAGGCGACCGTAACCATCTACAACGTGAACGGAACCCTCGTACGTCAGCTTACCAAGGACTCGCAGGAAACCTTTATCGACTGGGACCTCAAGAACTTTGCAGGCATCCCGATCGCCGGAGGGATCTACATTATACATGTGAATACAGATGTTGGAGAAAAAGTGCTGAAATGGTTTGGTATACTGCGTCCGCCTGATCTGAACACCTTCTAATGGCTACAGAAATGAAATTAATAACACTAAAAATAGTAAGTATGAAGAGTTTTTATAAATACTTAATTGCACTCGTCGTCATCGGCATGCTGATCATACCGGATAGCCGCCTGTATGCGGGAAACAAAGACCGCTCAGGACAGGCTGGTGCTACAGAGTTGTTAATCAATCCCTGGGCCAGGAGTTCAGGTTGGGGCAGTGTGTCTACAGCAAATATCAACGGGCTGGAGTCCATGTTCATCAACGTTGCCGGTCTGGCATTCACCAGCAGGACTGAACTCGTGTTTTCGCATACCACCTACCTCAAAGGCTCCGATATCAATATGTTCGCTTTTGGATTCGCGCAGAGGATAGGTGAAGCCGGGGTCATCGGTATGAACGTGGTATCCATGAGTTTCGGAGAGATAGAGGTGACCACGCCGGATTCGCCTGAAGGTGGGCGCGGTACCTTCAAACCCAACCTCCTGAATATCGCCATCGCCTATTCAAAAGCTTTTTCTAACAGCATATACGGGGGGATCAACATCAAGGTGATCTCCGAATCCATTGCCGACGCCAGTGCACAGGGCATTGCTATCGATGCAGGGATCCAGTATGTGACAGGTGAGAGGCAGCAGATCAAGTTCGGGATCACCCTGAAGAACATCGGACCAAGGATGAAGTTCTCGGGCGACGGCCTGTTGCGAACCGCCTTCCTGCCTGAACAGGAAAATGCTTTCTCCATGGGCATGCCGTCCGAATCCTTTGAACTTCCTACCGCGCTTGATATTGGAGCATCTTACGACTTCTTTATCGGCGACTGGAACAGGATAACCCTTGCCGCCAACTTCAGGTCGAATTCCTTCGGTAAAGACCAGTTCTCTGGTGGGCTTGAGTATTCCCTCAAGTCATACCTGATGCTGCGCGTCGGATACACCTATGAAGAAGGTATCACCAAGAAGGAGGACAGGACAACGGTCTTCACCGGCCCAAGTGCCGGTCTTACGGTCTCCGTTCCGACCAACAAGGAAAAGGGATCATCCATCGATATCGACTATTCTTACAGAGCAACGGATCCATTCTCAGGAACACATAGCATAGGCGCACGTGTGATCTTCTAGACCATCACGGCGCAGTAACTCTCAGACTTCTATTTTTAAGTATATAAATGAAAGGCCCTCCAGGGGGTCTTTCATTCTTTTTCAAATAAAAAACAAGTTCTATGGCTGACGTAAAATACTATACAAAGGAGGGCTTTCAGAAACTGAAAGCAGAACTTGAACACCTCGAATCGGTAAAGAGGCCCGAGATCTCAAGACAGATCGCCGATGCCCGCGATAAGGGCGATCTGTCGGAAAATGCCGAATATGATGCAGCCAAGAATGCACAGGGCATGCTTGAAATGCAGATCTCGAAATTGCAGGAAGAGATCCGCAATGCGCGCATCATTGACGAATCCAAACTGGATGCCTCAAAAGTGCTGATCCTTTCGACCGTCAAGATCAAGAACCTGAAGAACAATGCCCTGATGACCTATACCCTGGTCCCCGAAAATGAAGCCGACCTGAAATCAGGAAAGATATCGGTCAGCTCACCCATTGCCAAGGGCCTGCTGGGCAAGAAGGTAGGCGATACCGCCGAAATCAAGGTCCCCGCTGGTCATGTGACCTTCGAGATCATCGAGATCACAAGGTAACGGCATTCCCCTGATAAATAAACGATCTGAACCTTCCGTCAAAAACCGGAAGGTTTTTTTTATCCCGGCAGGGCAAACCCGATGAACCAGCATTTATAAATACGGTTTGTTTTCTGACACGGGTTCACAGCCTTGCCCGATGAAGCCGTTAACTTGCTCCTTCCCGCCACATTCTTATTGCACATTGAAAACTCCCGAATGATATTGTAATTTCTCTGATCATTATGTCTGCTGACATATCAACCGGGTATGGCCCATACCATCCCGGGACTGCAAAGAGGATCAAACCAAAACCAAGAGCCATGAAAAAATGCTTACCCTTTGCACTCGTCACAATCCCTTTACTGCTCCTTGCGCATACCTGCCTTGCCGATAAGTACAGGGGCGAAAACAAATCTGCTCCAAAAGCTGAGATCAAGCAAAACTCTGCAGGTTGTGCTGCCGCATCCGGGTTCAGGTACCTGAATGTCAACAATGTCAGGACCCGTATCAATACCGGGGGGGACATGTGGTGGGACCTTCATGATTTTTCCCAGTATTTCATTCCGGCCAACGGGCAGGCAACATCCCTGTTTTCGGGCTCCCTCTGGATCGGCGGGCTCGATATCAACGACCAGCTTAAGCTTGCTGCACTAAAGTTCAGGCAGAGCGGCAACGACTACTGGCCCGGCCCGCTGACCATTGACGGTACGGCGTCCGTTGACGAAGTGACCTGCGCGAGATACGACCGGCATTTTGTGATCACCCGTGCCGAGGTAGATGAATTCATCGGCTGGTTCACCAGCGATAACAGGGCTGAACAATATCCCGACTATATTATTCCTGAATCCATACTTGATTACCCGGCCCATGGCAACGTGGCCAAAAACCAGAGTTACTACCTGGCCCCTTTCCGCGATGTGGACGGCGACGGTGATTATAATCCCGAGCAGGGCGATTACCCGTATTATGACCTGACAAATGAACTATGCCCGCTCAATTATGCAAATGATCCAAGCTATGTGCCGCAGCAGACCATGGAGGAAACCATGATGGGAACGGTAAAGGGCAGCATTCTGGTCGACCAGGTACTGAAAGGCGATCAGACCCTCTGGTGGATATTCAACGACAAGGGCAATTTCCATTCGGAGACCCAGGGCGCATCCATAGGATTCGAGATCAGGGCTCAGGCCTTTGCCTTTGCAACCAATGATGAGATCAACAATATGACATTCTATTCCTATGAGATCATCAACCGGTCCACATTCACTCTCAAGGGGACCTATTTCAGCCCCTGGGTTGATACGGACCTTGGCTTTTCTGATGATGATTACGTGGGATGTGATGTGGCAAGGGGGCTTGGATACTGCTACAATGGCACATCCGTCGACGGCAGTTCACAACCGGAGGCCTATGGAAGCCAGCCACCTGCTGTTGGTGTCGATTTCTTCCAGGGGCCCTATATCGATCCCGACGGCAGGGATAATCCGGGGTTCAACAACGACTGCTCCATCCTTAATTCTCCCTATGAATGGGATCCCATGGCCATCAACGGGGTGAATTTCGGTAACGGGATCGTCGATGACGAGCGCTTTGGCATGAGACGCTTTGTTTACCACAATAATGATAACAGCCCGCAGGGCGACCCCGATATCGCTCCCGAGTACTACAACTACCTCAGGGGATTCTGGCGCGACAACACACGTATGCTCTATGGAGGCAACGCACATCTGAATTCGGGGGCTGTGGGACCCGAATGCGACTTCATGTTCCCCGGCGATTCCGACCCGTGCAACTGGGGTACCGGGGGAGTGCCGCCGAATGGAGGGTACAACCAGAACGGAGTTTTCTGGACGGAGGAAACCGCCGATAACAATCCTTTCGACAGGCGGTTCATGCAGTCGGCCGGGCCTTTTACCCTCGAACCTGGAGCAGTCAATTATATTACCGTTGGTATCCCATGGGCCAGGGCTGCTTCAGGAGGACCCTGGGCCTCGGTTGAACTGCTCAGGGTGGTCGACGATAAATGCCAGAAATTGTTCGACAACTGCTTCAAGGTTCTCGACGGCCCGGATGCTCCCGACCTGGCTATCGTTGAATTGGATAAGGAGCTGATCTTTTACATTACAAATTCAAAGATGTCCAATAATTATTTGGAGAACTACCAGGAATATGACAATACGATCATACAGCCTCATCCCGTGGACTCCAGCCAGCGCTGTGATTCCATTTACCGCTTTGAGGGATACCAGGTTTACCAGCTGGCCAACGCTACAGTGACCCTCGAAAGCAAGGATAACCCGGATCTTGTCAGGCTGGTGGCACAGTTCGATATCAGAAATGATGTTGGTACCCTGGTGAACTATTATTATGACAAGGATATACAGGGCAATGTGCCGGTAATCGAGGTGGAAGGAGGCGATAACGGCATCAGGCATTCCTTTACGGTCACAGAAGATGCCTTTGGAACGACCAACCGGCAACTTACGAACTTCAAGCAATATTATTATACGATCGTGGCATATGCCTACAACGAATATATGCCCTATACCCAGGAGCCCGGGGTCCTGGAAGGCCTCAGGGGACAAAAAAAGCCCTACCTGGCCGGCCGGAGGAATATCCGCACCTATACCGCAATACCTCACCCGATCGTTAACGGGACGGTCATGAATGCCATTTACGGACAGGGCCCGCAGATCACGCGCCTCCAGGGGAACGGTAACGGGGGCATGATCCTCGAACTTACGGATGAAACCGTTTCCGAGATCCTGAGCAAACCCCCTGCCGATTCCGTCAATGTAATGGGAAGCCCCGATTACCCGATCGCCTATGAAGCGACCTATATCAACGGGGTGGGTCCCGTAGACGTGATCGTTACAGATCCGCTCAATGTGGTTCCGGGCGAATACCTGATCGAATTTACCGAGCCCCTGGCAGCGAAAACTGATGCGGCACAAATCGACAGCTGTGGATGGAAGATGACCGATCTTGCTTCAGGCGAGGTGTACCTGTCCGATAAGTCTATCGACCTGGATTACGAGCAATTGTTCCCCGACCTGGGCCTTTCAGTGCGTATCAATCAACCGAAATATCCCGGCGACAGCCTGGCACGGAACAATGGCCTGCTGGCATCATACACCATATATACCGATAGTTCGCATCGCTGGGTTGGAGGTGTTGAGGACAACAACCTTACGGCGAGCCCTTCAAACTGGATAAGATCGGGCAGTTACACCGATCAGGACGATCCTTCGAACAACGACTGGAACATGCCCGGTCACGCCTTTGATCCCGAGGAAGCTTACGAGAAGATCGCCAACGGCACCTGGGCCCCCTATGTGCTCTGTGCCCATGGCGATCAGACCCCCTTTGGCCCGGCACTCAACAGCCTCTCCAAGCAGCAGGCGGAAATGGCTGACCTGGCCAGTGTCGACATCGTGATGACAGCTGACAAATCCTTATGGACAAGGTCAATGGTCATTGAAATGTGCCACGATGAACTGCTTTCGGAGGGAGGGGTCAGGCGCTTCGAGAAACGGGCAGGGCAATCGGTCGACAAGTACGGTAATCCTGCACCGATAGGCAGCGGTCCGAGCAATGATCCTGACGACCCCAATTACATTTCCGAAACGGGCTTCGGCTGGTTCCCGGGATATGCCATTAATATTGAAACCGGTGAAAGGCTTAATGTCATTTTCGGGGAGAATTCCTTCCTGGCAGGGGAAAACGGACGCGATATGCTTTTCAACCCTACGAGCCGTGTATACGATTATATGGAAAACCCCTTGTTCGGGGGTATGCATTATGTTTATATCCTCAATCACAAGAACCTGGTTTTCTCCACCCAGGGGGTATCGATAAAATATAACTTTCCGGCATATGATGCCTGCGCCTACTTTCATAAAGCGCCCCATATTTACGACACCCTCCAGCCCAGTCCGCTACCCCCGAGCGTTTATAAGCCAATACTGTTCTCGGTGATCATGTATGTTGGCATCCCCCTTTCGGTAGATGGGGAGGAATGGCTGCCGGACGGTAACGACTGGAAATTGAGCATCAGGACCTCAAAGCCTTACCGCAGGTTCTTCAGCACGCCACCGGATGAAGATCAAACCGACTACGGAATGATCAATAACGGCCTCCCTGTTTATACATTCAGCACCGGTGACATAGCAACCACGCAATACAGTGCATTAAAAGCCGAAACCGACCTCGACCTGATCAATGTCGTGCCAAATCCCTATTATGCCTACAACAGCTATGAGCGTAATGCCCTCGACAACAGGATCAAGATCACCAACCTGCCGGAACAGGCAACGGTAACCATTTATAATATCAACGGGACCCTTGTCCGTCAACTTACGAAATCATCGCAGGCCACCTACCTCGACTGGGATCTGAAAAACTTTGCCGGTATCCAGGTATCGGGGGGGATCTATATCATCCATGTGAACACCAATGCGGGTGAAAGGGTACTGAAATGGTTCGGTATCATGCGCCCGCCCGACCTGAACACATTTTAGGCGTTATATATTTTGTGTATCTTTGATACTGCCCGCCAGCTGTATGCGGGCAGTATCTTTTTTTTTAAAAAACTTTCTACCATGGCAAGTATATTCAGTAAGATCATCGCAGGAGAAATTCCTTCCTACAAAGTAGCCGAAGACGAAAGGTTTTTTGCTTTCCTCGACATCAGGCCCCTGGCCAAAGGGCATACCCTGGTGGTACCCAAAAAGGAGGTAGACTATATCTTCAGCCTGGACGACGGGTTGCTGGGCGACATGATGATATTTGCCAAACGCTTAGGCCTTGCCATTGAAAAAGTGGTGCCATGCAAACGCATGGGCCTGTCGGTGCTGGGCCTCGAAGTGCCTCATGCCCATATTCACCTGGTGCCCATCAACAGCGTTTACGATATCGACTTCAGGAAGCCACCGCTTGAAATGGATGAAAAGGAATTCATTGAGCTGGCAGGCAGGATCTCTGCAGCCTTCAATGATCAGTAAGCACGCTTATTGACGCCTTCAATGTAGTTGATGAACGAGAGGTTGACCACCTTATTGCCCCCGGGTGTAGGATAATTCCCCGTGAAATACCAGTCGCCTTTATGCTCTGGGATCGAAGCGTGAAGATCCTCAATGCTCTGGTAGATGATCTTCAGTCCCGGTTTCAATCCTTTGGGGGTAAGCAATTCCGCGATCTTGTCCGATATCTGCTGTGCAGTGAAGGGCCTGTAGATATCCTTCACATGGTTGATGATCTTTTCCTTGGGCAGATGCTGCTGCGCCTTCGATTTCTTATACACTTCATTGATCACACGCTCCTGCCCTGTTTCCTTCAACAGCGCAATGGCAGCCCTGAAAGCAATGAAATCGCCCAGTTTCGCCATATCGATGCCATAACAGTCGGGATAGCGGATCTGCGGCGCCGATGAGGCGATGATGATGGTGCGGGGCTCCAGCCTGGCAAGTATCCTGATGATGCTTTGCTTGAGGGTGGTGCCTCTGACAATGGAGTCGTCGATCACCACAAGGTTGTCGATGCCGGGCCTCACCACCCCGTATGTGACATCATAGACATGTCCCACCAGGTCGTCGCGCTGGCTGTCCTGGGTGATGAACGTGCGCAGCTTGAGGTCCTTCACGGCAATGTTATCGACCCTCGGCCGTATCGACAATATCTGTTCCAGTCTTTCGGGTTCCTTCTTCGGGTCGATCCTGCTGATCTCCTCTTTTTTGATCCGGTCGCAGACATTGTGCAATTCGTTGATCATTCCCCTGAAAGCCGAGGAAGCCGTATTGGGAATATATGAGAATACTGTGTTGGGCAGATCATGGCCGATGGCCTCCAGCACGGCAGGCACCAGCGCCCTGCCAAGATTCTTCCGTTCCCTGTATATATCAGAATCGGTGCCACGCGAAAAATAAATACGTTCAAAAGAGCATGATTTCCTTTCGAGCGGCTCCCTGATCATCACCTCGGCGGTAGTACCGTCTTTCTTGAGGATCAATGCATAGCCGGGTTTCAGTTCCCTGACCTCACCCTCCGGTATATTGAATGAAGTTTGTATGACCGGGCGCTCTGAAGCGGCAACGGCAATCTCGTCATTGATGTAATAAAAGGCCGGCCGTATTCCCGAAGGGTCACGCATCACAAAGGTGTCGCCATGACCGATCATCCCCGCGATGGTATACCCCCCGTCCCAGGATTTGCTTGAATTCCTCAGGATATTGGCGATGTCGAGGTTTCGCGCGATCACAGGCGAGATCTCACGCTTTTCCAGCCCCTGCTCCTTGTATTCGCGGTAAAGGGCTTCATTCTCAAGGTCGAGGAAATGTCCGATCTTCTCCAGGATCGTGATCGTATCGGATGTCTCAACGGGGTATTGCCCGAGATCGATGAGCAGGTTGAAAAGCTCGTCCACATTGGTCATGTTGAAATTCCCGGCCAGCACAAGCGTCTTGGTCATCCAGTTGTTGAAACGGATCATGGGGTGAAGGTTCTCTACGCTGTTCAGGCCGAAGGTTCCGTAACGCAGGTGCCCCAGGAAAAGCTCCCCTGTGAATTCCATATGCTGTTTCAGCCACTGCACATCCTTGAAGCGATCGGGATGGCTGGCGCCAAGCTTTGAAAGGGGTTTGTATATCTTTCGGAAAATATCCTGAATGGGAGAGAGTGAATTGGAACGAAGCCTGTTGATGTACTTATGCCCGGGCTCCAGGTCGAACTTGATGCAGGCAATGCCGGCACCGTCCTGCCCCCTGTTGTGCTGCTTCTGCATCATCAGGTGCAATTTGTTCAGCCCGTAAAAGGGTGTGCCGTATCTAGCGAGGTAATATTCGAGGGGTTTTAGCAAACGGACCAGGGCGATCCCGCATTCGTGCTTGATGGGTTCACTCATGCCTGTGGGTTTGGGAAAAGCTGAAACATATTGCAAAGTTAATATAATTGGTGGCCAGTATACAAGTTATGACCCGTGGTTTCGAACAATGATGTTCTCATTTATTAACAGCATGTGATAATTTGCTATTTTAGTTCATCATTTAAAATCTTCGTATATGTCTTATTCAACCAGGTCTTTTCAACTTATCATTTTATTATTTCTTTGCTCATTCAGCATTTATTCATTTGCACAATCCGACAGGTATGCGCCTTCTCCATATCCCGATGAATGCACTTCGGTTACGGCAGGCCGGCTGGCCACTGCCGACGGCTCTGTGATCACCTCGCATACCGACGACAGCCACCGCACCCGTTCATGGATCGATATCGTTCCCTCCGCCAGCCATCAGGAGGGCAGTGTGGTGCCCATGTACAAGCGGAAAGCCTGCGACACCCTGGCCATGCCAACCTATGCACATATCAGGATCGGGGAGATCCCGCAGGTGCCCTTTACCCATGGATACATCAACACGGCCTATCCCTGCATGAACGAGCACCAGCTGGCCATCGGCGAATCGACCTTCGGCGGGCGCGAATGCCTGCAATCTGACAATGGTCTAATCGATTGCCAGCGGCTGTGCATGCTGATGCTTGAACGCTGTACCACGGCGCGGCAGGCCATAAAAGTGGCCGGGGAGCTTACGGCCGAATACGGTTGGAATGATGCCGGAGAATGCCTGACCATTGCCGACAAGAACGAGGTCTGGCATTTCGAGATCGTCGGTCCAGGCAAGGGTAGGACAGGCTCCATCTGGGTGGCACAACGCGTGCCCGACGACCATATCTCCGTGAATGCCAATGCCAGCACCATCAAGCATATCAACCTCAGGGACAAAGACCATTTTATGGCCTCTGAAAATATTTATGACATGGCCCTCGACTCAGGCTGGTGCCGGTCGAAGGAAGACTTTCAGTTCTGTTATGCCTATGCTCCCGAAAGCCGCACTTCGCTGGCAGCACGCAGAAGGGAATGGCGGGTGTTCGACCTGGTGGCCCCTTCCCTGAACCTGGATCCCAATGCAGAGAACTATCCGTTTTCCGTCAAGCCTGACAGTCCCGTAACCATGGAAAAGCTGGTGAGCATCTTCAAGGATTATTACGAGGGCACCCCATTCAACTTCATTAAGGACATCACCGTGACTGATGATTCCGGCCGCACGGTGATCTCGCCGCTGGCCAATCCCTTCATGCCCTACGACATGAACAAGGTATTCAGGATCAACGGCGGATGGGGATGGCTGGGCGAGCGGACCATTGCCCGGTGGTATACCATGTATGCCACCATCATACAGTGCCGCAACTGGCTGCCCGACGAGATCGGTGGCGTAACATGGCTGGCCATGGACAACGTGGCCAGCTCCATATACATCCCCGTGTATTGCAGCGTGACCGACCTCCCGGCACCCTATAAGACCCCGGGCAGGCCCAATGGTTATACCACTGAATCGGCCTGGTGGGCCTTCAACCGGCTTGGCACCCTGGCGGCACAGCGCTGGGGCGACATGCGGCACGATGTCGACAGGGTGTGGGTGCCCATGCAACAACAGCTGTTCAGCGACCAGCAAAAAGTAGAAGAGAAAGCCCTGAACCTTTATGAAAAAGATCCGGGTGCAGCGATCGATTTCCTCACGGATTACACCATGCGGTGGGGTAAACGCGTAGTAAATGAAGCATGGAAACTCGGCGATTTCCTGTGGACCAAATATGATGAACTGTTCTGATACATGATTATACCATGAAAACAATGAACCGTTTTCTTTTTCTGGCTGTTGCTCTTTGTCTTGCCGGATACACACTTAAGGCACAGGAAGTTCCCAAACCGGCCGATTTTTTTGGATTTGAGCCCGGTGCCGACCGCATGCTGTTCAACTACGAACCCCTGATCGAATACCTGGAAGCACTGGACCAGGTTTCCGGGCGCTTGCATCTCGAGGAAATAGGCACTACCCCCATGGGAAAACCCATTTATATCGCTTTTATTTCTTCCGAGGAGAATATCGCAAGGCTGGAGGAACTCAGGTTGATCAACAGGGAACTGGCCCTGAATGCCACCCTGACCGATGAACAACAGCGGGAACTCGTGCAAAAAGGCAGGGTTTTCTTCCTGGCCACCCTTTCCATGCATTCCACGGAAGTGGCCCCTACCCAGGCTGCCCCGCTTATCGCCTACGACCTGGTCACCACCCGGGATTCCACTAAGCTTTCATGGCTCGATAAGGTGGTGTACATGATGAATCCCTGCCATAATCCTGACGGTATGGATATGGTAGTCGACCACTACAACAAATACAAGGGGAACAAATACGAGGGAAGCTCGCTTCCCGGTGTTTACCATAAATATGTGGGCCACGACAACAACCGCGACTTTGTGGCCCTTACACAGGAGGACACCAGGGCGATAGCCGCCGCATTCAATACCGTATGGTTCCCCCAGGTAGCCGTTGAGAAGCACCAGATGGGATCAACGGGTGTAAGGTATTTCGTGCCCCCACCCCACGACCCGATCGCCGAGAATATCGATGCCGGCATCTGGAACTGGATAGGGATCTTCGGCTCGAACATGATGAAGGACATGACCCGCGACAGCCTGGCAGGCGTGGCACAGCATTACCTTTTCGATGAATACTGGCCCGGATCCACAGAAACCTGCCTGTGGATGAACGTGATCGGTTTCCTGACCGAGGCGGCCAGCGTCCAGACCGCAACGCCCGTATTTATCGAACCCGGCGAACTCTCGGTATGGGGAAAGGGCCTGTCGGAATACAAGAAAAGCGTCAACATGCCCTTACCCTGGAAAGGGGGATGGTGGAAACTTTCCGATATCGTACAGTACGAGATCGTATCCACCATGTCGATCATCAAAACAGCCGCCGGTCACGAAAAGGATATCCTGAAATTCCGAAACGACCTTGCCAGGAAGGAAGTGATGAAGGGTAGCTCGGAACCGCCTTATTATTATATCATCCCGTGCAAACAGCATGATCAGGGAGAACTGGTGCACCTGGTCAACCTGCTGAAAGAACATGGTGTAGACGTATATACACTGAAAGAGGCTTTCAAGGCCGAAAATATCATCTTCGATTCAGGAGATGTCATCATCCCCCTGGCACAGGCTTATCGCCCATTTATCAAGGAGGTGATGGAAGACCAGGAATTCCCTCTCAGGCACTACACCCCCGGGGGGGAGATCATCAGGCCCTATGATATCACCAGCTGGTCGCTGCCCAGGCATAACGGGGTAACATCATACGAGATCAACACCAAGCCGGAAGAAGAACCAAATATCGAGAAGATAGAAGATCCTTTCACTTTGAATACAGGCATCCCCGAAGCTTATGCTTTCCTGGTTTTCCCCTCCTCCTGGAACGAAAGCTATAAGGCTGCATTCATGCTGGCCGGTGCCGGCATCCCGGTTGAAAGAACGGAAAAAGATGCCAGGATCGGGGATAAGATCATCCCGGCAGGCAGTTTCGTCCTCCACCCCGTGAAAGGAAAGGAAAACAAGATCAGGGAGGTCCTGGACACGATCCCTGTCAGCCCCTGGGTTTTCCGGGAGGAGATCGCCCTCTCCGCATCCGGCCTGAAAGTGCCCCGGATCGCATTGGTTGAAACAAATACCCACGACATGGATGCCGGTTGGACGAGGTTCCTGTTCGACACCTATCATATCCCCTACATTGTTCTGAAACCCGGTGACTTTGAGGAGACCGATCTCATTAAGAAATTCGATGTGATCGTCTTCCCGAACAACCGGAAATCCATCCTTATGGAGGGGAAGTACAAGTCATCTTCAGGCGATTATTACCCCAGCAGTTATCCACCCGAGTATGTCAAAGGTATGGGTAAGAAAGGTTTTGATAAACTGATGCAGTTTGCCGATCATGGCGGGATCATCGTATCTTGGGGCAACTCCACCGAACTTTTCATGGGCAGCCTCTCCATCAGCAAGGATGACGGGGAGAGCGAAGAGTTCGCACTGCCCGTAAGCGATGCGTCGAAATCGGCCGAAGGGCTTTATTGCCCCGGTTCATGGCTGAAGGTTGATGTACGCCAGGGACATCCCCTGAGCTGGGGCATGCCTGCCAAATCGGGAGTATTTTCAAGGGGAACGCCATTCTTCGCCACATCAGTACCGCAGTTCGATACCGACAGGCGGGTGATCGTCAGCTATGCCAAGGACGATGTGTTAGTGAGCGGTTACATCGAAGAAGCGAAAAAGCTGGAAGGCCGCACGGTGATGGCCTGGCTAAGGAAAGGCAGGGGACAGTTCGTGCTCTTCGGGTTCAACCCCCAGTTCCGCGCCTCTACGGCAGCAACCTACAAACTCCTGTTTAATTCATTACTTTTGCCTGAAATAAATGATTAGATGAAGGGATGATATGGCAAGAAAACTGAAGTTCCCGCATACCTATGTGATCATATTTTACACCATTGTGATCGCCGCAGTGATGAGCTGGGTGATCCCGGGCGGGGAATACGAAGATGTGGTTAGGGTGAAGGATGGCAAAGAGGTGCACGAGATGGTTTACCATTCCGTGGAAAGCCAGCCCCAGACCTGGGAGATCTTCTCCGCCCTTTTTGAGGGTTTCGAAAGGCAATCGGGCATCATCGTCTTCATCCTGATGATCGGTGGTGCCTTCTGGATCATGAACCACAGCAAGTCGATTGATGTGGGGATCTTTTCTTTCCTCGGATTTACCAGGCGCCTGGAAAAGAACGCCCTGATCAGGAAGATCGGCGTCGACAATATCGTGATGACGCTCATCATGCTCATGTTCTCGGTTTTCGGTGCAGTTTTCGGGATGAGCGAGGAGACCATCGCCTTTATCATCATCCTGGTTCCCCTCGCCATCTCCATGGGTTATGATTCCATCACCGGTGTGGGGCTGGTATTTGTTTCCGCAGGCCTCGGCTTTGCCGGGGCCATCCTGAACCCCTTTACCATCGGCATCGCCCAGGGGATCGCGGAACTGCCATTGTTCTCGGGCATCGAATACCGTTTTTTCTGCTGGATCGTCATCAATGCAATCGGTATTATCTATATCCTGCGCTGGGCGCGAAAGGTGAAAAGAAAGCCAAAGTCGTCATTCGTTTATGAGGACGATGAATACTGGCGCAAAGCCCATGCTGCCGACAGCGAAAAGGTGGAATATCATACCCCGCTGTCGGCATGGATCACCTGGGGCGCCATCACCATCGCGCTCGGGGTCTTTTCCTGGCTATACCCTTACACGCCCATGAAGGTGGGGGATTACCCCCCGGTACACCTGATGATGGTTCCGGCCGGGGCCATACTATTCACCGTGAGCAGTTTCTTCACCCTCAGGAAATCGGCCCATTTCTTCGTGCTGAACCTGCTTACCTTCACCATCTATTTCCTCATCGTGGGCGTGATGGGATATTCCTGGTACATCATGGAGATCGCCACCCTGTTCTTTGCCATGGGCATCCTGGCCGGGGCAGCCATGAACTACAGTCCCAACAGGATCACCAAACTTTTTATCGACGGGATGAAGGATATCCTGTCGGCAGCCGTGATCGTCGGGCTGGCCGGAGGCATCATCGTGATCCTTGAGGACGGAAAGATCATCAGCACCATCCTCTACAGCATGTCGCAGGGGATGAAGGACGCCGGTGAGATCACCTCCATCGGCATCATGTATGTGATCCAGAATATCATCAATATCCTTATCCCTTCCGGCTCGGCCAAGGCCGCCATCACCATGCCCATCATGGCACCGTTTTCCGACCTCATCGGCCTGTCGCGGCAGGCCACCGTGATGGCCTTCCAGTTTGGCGACGGGTTCACCAACATGATCACCCCTACTTCGGGCGTGCTCATGGGAGTGCTGGGTGTGGCCAAGATCCCCTACCAGAAATGGGTGAAATGGGTCACGCCGCTCATCATCATCATGCTCATCCTGGGCTTCCTGCTGCTGATCCCGACAGTGACGATGGACCTGCCCGGCTTCGAGCTGGACCTTCACCTCAAACATTAGGCGACAGAAGATTGGGTGATAGATGATATATGATTGGATTTGAGATTTCGGATCATTGCTGTCCGGGATAATTCTAAGCAGCGATAAATTCGTAATTGATAGAACCGCTCGACGGAGTTTATACTGAAGGAAGTGAAAGGCCCGGGACAGGCTCAGGGCGATAGGCGATGGGCGATAGGCGATAGGCGTTTGGCGTTAGGCGATGGGCTATAGGCTTTAGGCACTTTAGTCACTCTAGATCACTCTAGTCACTTTAGCTCACTTCAGTACATGTCCCAAACAACCCACCAAATGAAACAGGTTCCATGAAAAATGTTGCATTCACAATGGGCAATACCCGGGGGAAAACCTATTATTTTTCCAACATCGATGCGTTTTTAACTGGCTGTAATTAAGTACATTACCCCCCCGCAAAATAAACGTCAAAACAGGGTTACCTTTTGGCCCGAAACCGTATTAATGTACAGAGGATTAAACGCTGACCTATACCGACTGGATCCATCTGCCTCCGACGATAAGCGTAAACTGCCGGAATACCAAACAGCGATCAGGCTGCTGAGCGGGCATGAAAATGCCCCCTTAAATTGAAAACGGAATATGAACATCTAGCAAATGTC
>JAXGTH010000004.1:0-50435 GCA_040775045.1 Bacteroidales bacterium | reverse complement strand
TGGTTTCATTGTTACATGGTTTCACGGCTCACACTCACGCTCATACATAAGCATGAAACCACCGAGTTCTCGGGGCAGGCACTGAAGCACTGAAACCATAAGGCTTTCGGGATCAGTTCGACCTGGCCTTTTCATTTCGCTGCGCTCATAAAAAGGCATTCTCACTAACTTTAGTCACTCTAGCTCACTCTGGTCACTTATTACCTATCATGGTTAAACGGCTTGACGGCCAGACGGTTGGACGATTATATGGTTATATTGCTATATTGTTAAATTGTATAAAACATCAAATCCTTCTATCCCCCAATCATCACATCCCATCTGATATCACCCGATCACCCAATCCGCTATCACCCAATCCTGTGGTCCCATAGTCTCCCGCCTCAAGTCTCATATCTCAATACTATTCTCCTTCCTTATTTCAGCGCTCCAAAGCCAAAATTTCATACATTTGACCGTTGCCAGCGAATAATACGATCATGAAACTTTCCGTCATCATCCCTGCCTACAATGAAGAAAATACCATCCACCTGATCCTCGACAAGGTGTTGGATGTCAGGCTCGACGGGGGTTTTGCGAAGGAGATCATCATCGTGAACGACTGCTCGACCGATAACACTGCGGAGGTGGTGAAAGAATACATCGAAGCACACCGGGATCACGAGATCAGCTTTTACGAGCAGCCCGTGAACATGGGCAAGGGAGCTGCGCTCCATCGTGGGATCGAGGAAGCGAAAGGAGATTATATCATCATACAGGATGCCGACCTGGAATACGATCCTGAGGAATATAATCTTTTGCTCAAGCCGGTCATTGCCGGTCATGCCGATGTGGTTTACGGCTCGCGGTTCATGGGAGGGACCCCCCACAGGATCCTGTTCTTCTGGCATTCCATCGGCAATAAATTCCTTACCTTCCTCTCCAATATGTTCACCAACCTCAACCTCAGCGATATGGAAACCTGTTACAAGCTCTTCAGGGCCGATTACCTGAAGAAGATCCATTTCAGGGAGAGGCGCTTTGGCTTCGAACCGGAGGTGACAGCCAAGATCTCGCGCTTCCCGGGGATCAGGATCTACGAGGTGGGCATTTCGTATTACGGGCGTACCTACGAGGAAGGGAAAAAGATCGGGGCCCGCGACGGCTTCCGGGCCATCTGGTGTATCCTGAAATACAACATTTTCAGCAGAAGGTATTTGAAATAGCAACAGTTTAATCCAAAGCCGATGGGAAAAAGTAAATACTGGGTCAACGTCATCAACGGATGGTGGTTCATCCTTTCGGCCCTGCTGTTGCTGCAGCCTGCACTGGAGAACGGATACCCCATCCTTCATCCTGATTCGGGTTCCTATATCCTTTTCGGTTTCCTCGATCACCAGATCCCCGTGAGCCGGCCCATAACCTATTGCTGGCTTGTGAGGCACATCAGCCTGTACTATTCGCTCTGGCTGGTCGTGATCTTCCAGTCCCTGGTGATGACCGCATTTCTGAACATGGTGATATACAGGGTTGTCGGGCCAAAGATGTCGTTCTTCCTGACCTTTATCCTCACTGCCATCCTTTCCCTGTTCACGGGCCTGCCGCTGTATGCCAGCTACCTGATGCCCGACATGTGGGTGAATATCTCGTTTATAGGTTTCTCCTTCCTGCTGATGAGCAGGAAACTTCCCTTTTACTGGTTCATCCTCATAGCCGCCATCGCCTTTTATGCCACGATCGTTCATTTCTCGAACATCCCCATCATCACCGGCACGCTGGCAGGGGTGGTGATCCTCTTCTATCTCTTCAGGCGTTTTGATTTTATCAGGATCCATCCCCGGAGGCTCATCCCCGTGGCGCTGATCCTCCTGCTCGCCTGGTTATCCATACCCTCCATAAATGCCTCATACGGGGTAGGATTCAAGTACTCGCGGGTATCAAACGTGGTTTATACCGCGCGGCTGATCTCCATGGGCATCCTCGAGGACTATGTCAATGAGCGTTGCGAAACCGACACCTCATTCTTTCTCTGTGAATACAGGAATGTGATCCCGAAATATACGCGCTACCACTATTTCCTGTGGAATGATACCAGTTTCCTTTACGATGGCTGCGAACAGTACAAGGGTTTTGCCGATTGCTGGCTGGCCAAGGACAGCATATACGGGACCGTGGTCGATGACGTACTTAGTATCCCTAAATACCGGAATCACTTCATCCGCGATGCCTTCGCAGAATTTGGGAATCAACTTATCACGTTTCACCTTATACCCAATACGCCCTTCGGGGAGAAGTCGCACATCAATTACCCCATCAAAACATATTTTCCACGCGAACATACCCAATACCTGGCTGCACGGCAGCAATCTTACCGGATCACCTACGACATGCAGAATGTGATGCTGCGCATCATAACTTTCCTTTCGCTGGCTGTGATCGCTGCCTTTCTGCTGATCAAGAGAGCACGGAAATACCTGACGAAGGAGATTCTCACCTTTTTAATATTCTTTGTCGTACTATACGTGGTCAATTCCGCTTTCCTCGGGGTAGTTTCGGTGGTTTCGGGCCGCTACAGCGGCAGGATCATCTGGCTGTTACCCGTAATTGCTTTCATGCTGGTAGCCAAAGCGTTTATGGAAATCCGCAGCACCGTTAAGGAAGAAGCCCGGGAATGAACAGGGTAGCACTTTTCCCTCTCGGGTAAAAATTTATGAATTACCCCGCTTTGCCCTGCGCGAGTTGTAAAGGAATAGCTGTCCTAACAGCAAAGCCATCAGGCCCCCGCCCAACTGGGCCACCAGGAACACCAGGCCTGAGAATGCAATGATCAGCGGTTCAGCCATGGGCTTGAAGAGCAGGAGGAAGGTGCCTTCGCGCGTTCCAAGGCCCATTACGGTGACAGGCAGCATATTGAGCAGGCCGGCAATGGCGATACCCCCCGAGATGAACAGGAACGACAGCTCGAAATCCAGTCCAAGGGCCAGCATATAACATGAAATAAAGGCACTGAAATTGCTGATCACCGAGAGCAGGATCACCGATACATAGGTCAGGTTGCTGATATGGAGGAAACTGAGTTCCATCTCGAGTTTCAGGTCTGGTATGCTGTTCAGCGCTTTCTGTGTCCTTCTCAGGGCTGACTTCGACTTCATGAGCACCATCGATAGCAGGAAGATCAGGCCTCCCGAAACAAGGATGATGGTGCCGGCCGCATCGGTGATCATCCCGGTATAGGCAAACATGAAGGCTGCTCCTGCAATGATCACGAAGAAACCTATGTCGAGGCCCCTTTCGATGAGGATACGGAAGCCCGTTTCCAGGACTTTCTTTTTGCCGGTGGCATGGCCGGCCTTCATCAGTTCGCCCAGCCTGCCGGGTGTGATCACCCCGACTGCATAGCTTTCGAGGAATTCACCGAAACTTCTGACCACCTGTTCCTTCGACCTGCTGCCATTGTTCATCAGGTGCCAGCGCAGGGCCTTGGCCAGGAGCAGGAGCAGCTGAAAGGCCATGGCGTAAAGGAAATAGTCAACTTTAACCTGGCGGATGTTCTTCCAGAGTTCGCCCAGGTCGACGGTGGTGAGGATGAAAATGAACAGGCCGATGCCCAGCAGCCTGATGAGCATGAACGGGCTGAGCCTCCGCCCTGGCCTTCTTCCTCTCCCTGTGCTTACGGTTGCCATCTCATCCATTGAGTTGCGACTTTTTGATCTTTTTTGTCGAGCGCTTCCATATGGTTCTCGACCTTTCGAACACCCTGCCCACCACTTGCGGTGATATCCTTTCCACGATAAACCTTGCCAGCCTGGTCCCCATCAGGATGAAAAGGGCATCGATGACGAACTCCATCAGGTATCGCTTAATGGTAAAGCCTTTCATCACGTATCCATAGTCGGGGTTTTTCTTACCCAGCCAGTGGCGGTATTTCATGCGTATGAAAGTGCCCCTTTTCTTCAGGTCGTAGCCATGTGAATGCATGGCGATGGCTTCGTTCTCATCGATGGGATCCAGCTCCAGTATCCCCTCCCTGGTCATCTCGTCGAGGATGGATTGCCCTTTCTCAGATCTTGCCAGCACCATCGAAAAACCCTTTCCGCGCTCTTCATAAACCGGTGCCCATGCGTCACCCCCTGAAATATCAGTGAATTCGTTGCTCAGGTCGGTACACAACAGGCTGTTCTTCATAATATGGAAAGGGATGAGGTAGTTGGCATGGAACTTCGGCAGTTCGATGATGCGCCCCCCTTCCATTTCCACCCGCATGTTGCCGGGCCATTCGCCATAGCGGAAATGGAGTTTCCTTATCTTCCTGTAATCCTTTTCACCATAGGAACGAAGGAAACTCCTGACCGAGGAAAAGTGCAGCGTGTTGCCGTAGAAAGGCCCCAGGATATAAACAATATTTTTTACCGACGGATGCCCGGCCTGCTGCAGGAGCCTGATCGACTGCACCTGTCCGGGCAGGCCGACATAGGCCAGTCTGCCATTGAACTTTTCCATTTCAGGCAGGATCTCGTTCACCGAAGAGATGATATATTTGCTCTGGGCTGCTTCCAGGATCTCTTCCCTGGAGGTTGCAATGAATGGCTTCGTCAGCCAGGGTTCTTTCTCCGACATCCCGAGGACCACGGCACCATCGATCTTCCCTTTTTCGAGCAACCAGATCAGTACTGACGAGATGATCCCGCCGCTGGCACTGCGGCGCCTGACTTCTTCATCCTTACAATTGCCGATATAGATGTTGCGATATGTACCCGTAAACACGTTGTGATGGGCTTCAATGCCGTAAATCCTTGCTGATTGCTGCTTAAAGTCGAAACCCTTGCCGCTGCAGTACTGCAGCAGTTGGCGGCTGATCGTATTGCCGGGATCATCGGTCACCTCAGGGAGGTATTTACCCGTACGGTCGCTGAAAATGATCCTGCCACCCGACAGGCCCACGCAGGTACCGCAACGGTTGCAGAGTCCGGCACGGACCACATCCTGTATTTTTTCAGGCTTTCTCACAGACAAAGAATTGCCTTATCCCTAATTCCGAAATAATGGTTCCCTGGCAGGCCCCAATAAGCCTTTCGCCCCAGGCTTTCAAAAATTTTGGCCCTACCGGTACCAGCAGGGTACCTTTATGCTCCAGCAGTTTCCAGCCGGTCTTCTCCAGCCATCGTTTCACCGTTTTTGACGAAGGGAACTTATGCGGGCCCTCTCCATGACCGCCAAAGAGGAAGGTGAACACCTGGTAAGGGATCTCGCTGGTGGCCGGCGGACAACTCAGCACCATCCGGGCCCCCGGCTTTGCCACCCGGTGCAGCTCAAGAAGGAATTGCAGGGGCTGTTCAACGTGTTCCAGCGTTTCGAGGGTCAGCACGCGGTCGAAAAACTCATCTTCGAAAGGCAGGGAAGAATAAGTGCTGATCTTGACCTGCTTCACGTATGGCCTGTATTTCTCGGCCTCTGCCATGAGACCGCCGGAGATCTCGGTATTGTAAACTTCTGCGGTTTTTTCTCCCTTAAGGATGTAATCGTTGGCCTCGCAATCGCGGCTGCTGATGTTGATGATCCTGTTTCCGGGTTCCGGCATCAGGTAACTGACGCTTTCGGTAAAACGCTGGTCATGAGTGGCTTTCAGCTTGTCGTTCTCGGCAACGTAAATGGAAGCCACGCGGTCCCAGTGTGCCTCAACATCCCGGTCCTGCCACCTGTTCCTGAAATCCGGCGGGTACTCCTTCATGGTTTAGTGTTTTCGGGTGAGCAGGGAAATCTGGTCGGCAATGAGGCCGATAAAAAAGAGGATCATGCCCAGGGTGATGAGGATGATGGCCCCGTTGGAAAACCTGCCGGCGATGATAAAACCCCAAACCCCGTAGGTGAGCCCGGCGGCCCCGGCAATCAGGCTGGCCGGAAGGAAGATCTTCAGGGGATTGAACAACATGATGATGCGCAGCAGCAGCATCAGGGTCTTGGTCCCGTCCTTCACGAACCTGACATTGCTTCGGCGGCCAACCCTTTCCTCTACCACGATGGGGAAAGTACCGATGTTGTACCCTTCCTTCATGAAGGCCAGGGTGGAGGTAGTGGAAAACGAAAAGCCGTTGGGCATGAAATGGAGCATGTCCCTGATAAGTTCCTTCGAGAACCCCCTGAAACCCGAATTGTAGTCGGGGAGTTTCTGCTCAACCAGGAACTCTCCGACAATACGGATAAGCCTCTTGCCTGCCTTCCGGTTCTTTACCTGGTATGAGTCGGCCGACCGGCAACCGATCACCATGTCATGGTCCTTAAGCATTTCCACCAGCTTATCCAGGTATTTCGGGTTATGTTGTCCGTCGCTGTCCATGAAAACGATCATCTCTCCTTCAGCCTTTCTGATGCCTGTCTTGAGCGAGGCCCCGTAACCTTTGTTCACCGTATGGCTGATCACCCGCACGGGATAGGATTCGGCGATCTCCCTGGTCCGGTCGGTCGAGCCGTCGTCGATCACGATGATCTCGAATTTTTCGTGGTATTTTCCCTTCACAAGCTGCTCGAGGGTGCCGCCGAGGCCACCTTCCTCGTTGTAGGCCGGGATGATCACCGATACTTTTTTTTCCTGTGCCATAAGTATATGGAAAGATAAATGATTCGCTCACAAATAAGCAGCAAAGATACAAAGTTGTGTGTGATTATCAAGTGAAGGGGTTGCCCGAAGGATATGATCACTTTTCCTTGTTGTAGTAGTCATGCACTTTTTCCCTGAATGCTTCCAGGGCTTTTTGTTCGATAAGGTTTTTGGTCACGGTATCACTGCCATGAGAACAGGCCTCGGAAAGGGAATCTTCAAGATAGCGTAAATATTCGTATCCTCTCATTCCCAGTTGTTTTTCAAGACCGTAGGGTATTTCCGTCTCGGTATAATACTCGCCTTTTCTGGCGGCTTCGTAATCGGGATACACCAGGTTGTCCCAGTAATGCTGTGGCGGTGTCCGGTCGAGGAATACAGCCCAGTACGATTTTTTGGTCATCATCACGAAGTGAAGGGCCTTCTCGCGGTATTGCAGGGTCTGGAAGATGTTGAGGCTGAGCAGTGCGGTGATGACCAGGACAATGGGGATCCAGGTGTAGAACCTCTTCTGCAGGGCCCATGCCAGGAGCGCTGCCAGCGGGATGGCCATCAGGCCATACATATCGATGAACGAACGTTGACCGAAGCTGCCACCGTTCCACCATGCCCACCATGAGGCCAGGATATAGGTGTTCACCAGCAGGTAGACCAGCACGGGCCAGAAGAGACCACGGTTTTTCCGGTAGAGGAAATAAAAGCCCAGGATGGCAACGAACATGACCGGGGTATAAACGAACCATCCTTTGCGGTAACTGAAGAGAAGATGCCAGACCTGTGGATTGTTGAAAAAGAAACCTTCGCCGCCGGTGCCGTAAGTGTTCAGGAAGATGCTCCCCGAAACATGATGCCAGTAAAGGAACTGGGGTATCCATACTATGATGAACGCTGTTACCATGACGAGCAGCAATCCCCATCGCCTGAAATAAAATACGATCCTGTTGCCGAGATCGGTAAAAGAGGTGATGCCATAAAGCAACAGGAAAAGGATCACAATAATGTTCGTAGGCCTGATGAGTGTGATGAGTCCGGCCAGTGCCCCCGTAATGACGGCGTTCACAAAACGGGGGCTGCGGTACCATCTTGTCACCGTGAAGAGAAAAACGGAGATGAGTGAAAAGTTGTATGCATGGCTCATGGTGGGCTCATCGGTGACATAATGCAGCAGATTGGTGCCAAACACGACGATAAGCAGGGTCAGGGCAGTGACAGGTTCCGAAAAATAAAGCCGCAGAAACTTTCTCAGGAAAATAAGGCCAATGGTCAGGTAAAATAAACAGCTCAGGATCAGGGCGATCTGGTATGGGGCGGAGAATCCCGAAGTTTCGTAGCCAAAGAGGTGGGCATAGAGGTGCCCACCAAGAAAGAATGGTGCGTAAAGGAAAGATAACCCCATGGTGGTCAGGATGGCTTTTCCCCCGGTGGGTGTCGGAACGGGCCAGAAATGAGCCTTGTGTGTTGCCGGGTCCTCATCAACGAAATCGAGATCGATGTCGTGATGGATGAAGACCATGGGGAGGTAGGCATAATAGGAGTTCACATCCCATGCGATGATCTTGTAATCGTCGGTCCAGTTCTCGTAATTGTAATTGACCACGCCAACGATGAGCATGCTGACCCATATAACCGTTTTTGACAGACGGTTACCGAAATATCGCATCACTTTTTCGGGGTAGGGCTTCTTCATGGGCAAAGCTGCGTGATCAGTTTAGAATTCGATGACGTTGCTCTCGATATTTTCCGTTTCCTCACCCTTGTCAGATTCGCTGCAGTCGAGGTCTACCGAAAGTTCTTTCAGCGGGGGCTCAAAATCACCTTTCGAGTAGTTCAGGCTCGGGTCATTGTAAACCTTTTGCATATACAGTGCCCAGATCGGCAGGGCCATATTGGCTCCCTGCCCGAGGGTGATGGTACGGAAATGGGCACTGCGGTCTTCGCAGCCGACCCATACACCGGTGGTCAGCTCGGGGACGATGCCCATGAACCATCCGTCCGACTGGTTCTGGGTGGTCCCGGTCTTGCCGGCGATCGGGTTGTTGAACCCATATTTCAGTTTTAACCTGATACCCGTACCCGACTCCACAACACCTTTCATCAATTCGAGCATCAGGAATGCCGTTTCCTCGCTCATGGCCTCTTTCCGTTCCGGTATGAACGACTCGATCACGTTCCCGTTCTTGTCTTCGATGCGGGTGATGAAGACAGGCTTTACATACATGCCCTTGCTGGGGAAGGTATTCATGGCCCCGACCATTTCGTAAAGGCTGAGGTCGCAGGAACCAAGTGCCAGTGAAGGCACCGGGTCGATGCTGCTGGTGACCCCCATATTCCTGGCCATCCTTACCACCGACAGGGGTGAGTACCTTCTCATGAGGAAGGCCGATATCCAGTTGTTGGAGTTGGCCAGGGCCCATTTCAGGGTAACCATTTCACCTACCCGGCTGCTGGACGAATTCCTCGGTGCCCAGATTTCCCCAGTGGGCAGGTCGACGGTATATTGGATATTGGCAACCCTGTAACATGGTGAAAATTCACCTTCCTGCATGGCGAGGGTGTAAAGGAATGGCTTGAACGTGGAACCTACCTGCCTTCTTGACAGCGTGGCATGGTCGTATTTGAAATAGAGGTAATCGATGCCGCCCACATAGGCTTTCACCTCCCCGGTACCAGGCTCGATGGACAGCAGGCCTGCCTGGAGGATGAACTTGTAATAATGGATCGAATCCATGGGGGTCATCACAGTGTCGATGGGGCCGTCCCATGAAAAGACGGTCATCTCCGTCGGTGTTTTAAAGGCCAGCTCGATGGAGTCGGCCGGGATGCCTGCACTGCTCATCTTCCTGTACCTTTCGGACCGTCTCATGGCCTGGTCCATCAGCTTTTCCACCTCATCCCTGATCACTTCTTTCTCGAACACGAAAGGTGCCCAGGTATAACCCTTCCAGTGTTTGTAGAATGCCGGTTGCAGGTCTTCGCCCAGGTGTTCGGCCACGGCCTCCTCGGCATATCGCTGCATGCGCGAGTCGATGGTGGTGTATATTCGCAGCCCGTCCTTGTAAAGATTGTACGGGGTGCCGTCGGGGCGAAAATGGTTGTCGCACCAGTCCTTCATCTCCGACCGCAGGTATTCCCTGAAATAACGTGCCATGCCCGAAGTGTGGTCCTGCACGTTGAAGTGCGACATGTCGATGGGGATATTCGCGACCGAGTCGTAGACCGAATCGGTGATGAAATCGTATTTCAGCATCTGGGAGAGGACCAGGTTACGCCTGTCGAATGCCCGTTCGGGGTTTCTCACAGGGCTGTACCAGGTGGGGGCGTTCACCACCCCGATCAGTAATGCCGACTCCTGCAGGTTGAGGGAATCGACCGATTTGTTGAAGAATGTCCTTGCAGCGGATTTGATGCCATAGGCATGATGGCCGAACGAAACGGTGTTGAGGTACATGGCCATGATCTCTTCCTTGCTGTAGTTTTTCTCGAGTTTGATGGCGGTAACCCATTCCTTCAGTTTACGTCCCACAAGCTGCCATTTGGTGAGTTCCCCCCTGGGGAAAAGGTTCTTGGCCAGCTGTTGCGTCAGGGTGCTCCCACCTCCCGAGTAATTGCCTGTCATCAATCCGTATGTCACACGCCCCAGCGCTTTTATATCCACCCCCGCATGCTTCCTGAACCTGATGTCCTCAGTGGCGAGCAGGGCCTGCACCAGATGTGGCGGCAAATCGTTAAAGTTGATGTCGGAACGGTTTTCGATATAATAGGTGCCCAGCAGATAGCCGTCCGAAGAATAGATCTCCGAAGCCAGGTTGCGGTCGGGATTCTCGAGTTCCTCAAAGGAAGGCATGTGACCGAACCATCCTCTGGAAATCCCGAAGAAGGTCATGAAAACAACCAGGAGGAAGGCCAGGTAAATGATCCATAACCTGGCAATGTAGTTAAACCTGATCCGCTTCTTTACTGGCATCTTATTGCTTTTTGGCCGGCTGGGCCTGTGATCACTGTTTATGATTTTCAATGCTTATTCCGATATCCTCGATACCGGGCAATTCGGCCTGCCGCATACCCTGCTCCATGTAAAAATGGTAGGTCCCTTTGATGGGGAACCTGAGGGCCTGCTGCAGCAATATCTGGTTCTCTTTTATCCTGCCTGAGCCCGATCCCAGCCAACGGCCGTCCTTGTCGGCGAGGATGAACTCGATGGTATCCTTTGTGCTGTGCCCGTTGGGAAATCCCGTAGTGAAAAACAGATACAGGTTGCTGTAAGGGTAATCAGTGTTATTCCTGATATTGATGTAGAAGTCGTAAAGTGCGAGACTGTCATCGACACTGATCTCGAAATGCAGGATGGAATCCTGGTTCCATGCATCACCTTCGATGGTGGCGTATTCGCTGTACAGGCTTCCCCTGCCACATCCCGCCAGGGCCGGGACAAGGAGTATGAACAGCAGCCGGATGAGCCTTTTCTTCATCATATGGATCAATGCTACAGATACATTAAGGGAAAAACCCCTGAAATATTGTGTAACGCTAATCAAACCGCTTGAGGTCGTCCTGGTCGGTCGCATTTTCGAAATCCACCTTCTTTTCCCTCACGAAAGCAAAATCTTCAAGCTTTTCGGGCAGCTTCCCTTTCTCATTGTCGCGGATGATATCTTTCACCTTGTCGAGCGGTATGGCCATGATGTCCGACCTGTCGTCGGCATAGGAGTACCACATAAGTCTTTTGAAAACATCGTTTTTCTGGTGGATGGCATCCCCTTTCCTGGTTTTGAGCGTGATCTTGCTGCTTGGGAATTCTTTCAGCGCATCTTCGTACATGGCATTTTCGAAGTTCAGGCAACATTTCAGTTTGCCACACTGACCTGCCAGCTTTTGGGGGTTGAGGGAAAGCTGCTGCAGGCGTGCCGAGCTGGTACTCACCGATTGGAATTTCGACATCCAGGTTGAACAGCATAACTCGCGACCGCAGGACCCGATCCCTCCGAGGCGGCTGGCTTCCTGCCTTACCCCGATCTGCCGCATCTCTATCCTCACCCTGAACTCTTCGGCAAGGACCTTGATCAGTTCCCTGAAATCGACACGCTCTTCGGCCGTGTAATAAAAGGTAGCCTTGGTGCTGTCGCCCTGGTATTCAACATCGTTAACCTTCATCTGGAGGTTGAGCCTTCCGGCGATCTCCCTCGTCTTGTATTTCGCGTGTTCCTCTTTGCTTACGGCGGTGATCCATTTTTCGATATCAGAAACCCGGGCCCTTCTGTAAACCTTCCTGAATTCACCGGTTTCGGGGTTCACCTTCTTCTTTTTCATCTGCAGCCGGGCGGCTTCTCCCGTGAGTGACACGATGCCAATGTCGTGGCCCGGAGATCCTTCCACAGCGACAATGTCGCCGGTTTTCAGGTCAAGGTCGGGTGCGGCCTGGAAAAATTCGAGCCGGCTGTTCTTGAAACGAATCTCTGCCATGGAACATGGTTCACCGCTGTCGGCAGCGGGGATATCGGCCAGCCAGTCGTGGCTGTCGAGCTTGCAACACCCGTGCCTGAAAATATCATCGTTTTTATCGTATATCCTGGGAGCGATGGCACACCCCCTGCTGATAAAATCGTTCTTTAATATATTTTCATTCTTCTCGTCCATTTCCATCTGTCAATAAGGCCCACAAATGTATGAAATTCCTCCTTATGTTCCTAACGGGCAGGGTTCAGGAGTTTCCCCGCCCTGACCGAGAGGTCCATAAAGACAAGTGACGCATTGCCGTTACGTTCGATATGGAGCAGCGCTTCTTCGAAGAGGGAAACGTATTCGAGCGCGTTGCTGTGGTTCAGGAACCTGGAGATCTTGCTGACGAACTCCCTTTCTTCGTGGTCGGCGATATTCAGGAGGTCCTTTCTGCCGTACGTGTATAGCAGGCAGCTGCGCGACAGGCTGAGGCCGTAGGTGAGCAGCTGTTTTTGCCTGGTCCTTGGATCTCTGGCGGTCTTGCTCACGAAGTCATAGAGGTCTTTGTACTTTCGGGCATAACACATCAGCATCCATTCCCTGAATTCGCTGCTGGAGAATTCGCCGCTCATGCTTTCTTCCAGCATGCTGATGGCCTGTGTGACATTTCCCGCAGCGGAAGGCAGGATGGATCTGATACTTTCGCCGGGATATCCGAACTTCATGGAGAGGATCCTGCTCATGGCATCATCGTCGAGCGGGGGTATCTTCACGACCTGGGTGCGTGAAAGAATGGTGCTGATGATCTGCTCCTGTTTTTCCGAGATCAGGATGAACAGGGTTTTTTCGGGTGGTTCCTCGAGGATCTTCAGGATCTTTGGCGCGGCTGAATGGTAAAGCCTTTCGGCCATCCAGATGATCATCACCTTGTATTTCCCCTCGTAGCTCTTATAACTCAGCGTACGGATGATCTGGTTGCACTCATCGGCACCGATCACCCCCTGCTTCTTTTCGGTTTCCATCTTCGAATGCCATTCGGCCAGTTCGGGATAAAAATGTTTTTCAAACAGGTATTCCCTCCATTCGGTGATGTAATCCCTGCTAATCTCTTTTTGCTTCTTCTTGTTGATGATTATGGGATAGGAGAAGTGAAGGTCGGGATGCGCCAGTTTGGCAAATTGCTGGCATGAGGGACAAACCCCGCAGGAATCGAGTTCGCTGCGGTTTCGGCAGTTGATATATTGTGCATAGGCAATGGCCAGGGCGAGCTTTCCCGAGCCTCCGGGCCCCAGGAACAGCTGTGCGTGGCTGACCCTGTTTTCCAGTACCGTCTGGATCAGTTTTTTCTTGACTTGTTCCTGTCCGATGATCTCCGCGAATTGCATAGGGCAAAGATAATAACTTGGCGTGCTTAATGCCTTTCAGTGCCCAGGGTTCAGCAACGTAAAAGGAATGTTAGTAAAATGATAATTATAAACCTGAGCGTTCAGTTTCCACCAGCACAATATCCTAGGCCATTTTCTGTGCACCCAGCCTGGCGCCCAGGAACTGCCTGTTCATCCTGGCGATATTGGTCACTTTGATCTCCTTCGGACATTCGGCTTCGCAGGCATAGGTGTTGGTACAGTTTCCGAACCCGAGCTCGTCCATTTTGGCTACCATCATCTGGACCCTCCTGGCCGCTTCAACCTTACCCTGGGGCAGCAGGGCCAGGTGCGATACCTTGGCCGACACGAAGAGCATGGCCGAGGCGTTCTTGCATGCTGCCACGCAGGCACCGCAGCCAATGCAGGTTGCGGCGTCCATGGCCAGGTCGGCATGTTCCTTCTTCACAGGGATGTTATTGGCGTCGGGAGCACTGCCGGTGCGGACAGAGATGTATCCCCCGGCCTGTATGATCTCGTCGAATGCCGAACGATCAACCATCAGGTCCCTGATCACAGGGAATGGTCTTGCCCTCCAGGGTTCGATCACGATGGTGGACCCGTCTTTGAAATTACGCATGTGCATCTGGCAAACGGTGATCCCCTGGTCGGGGCCATGCGGACGGCCATTGATGTACAGGCTGCACATGCCGCAGATGCCCTCACGGCAATCGTGGTCGAATGCGATGGGCAACTGCACCTTGTCGACGAGGCTTTCGTTGAGGATGTCGAGCATCTCAAGGAAGGAGGCATCGGATGAGATATTGGTCACCTTGTAGGTCATGAATTTGCCCCTGGCTTTTGCATTTTCCTGTCTCCAGATCTTTAATGTGAAGTCCATGATGTATGTTTTTTCGTAATTATCCCTTTATGATTTATAATTCCGCTGTTTTACCTCTATGTTTTCAAATACCAGCGGCTCCTTGTGAAGTTCAGGTTTCTGCCCGACACCTTTAAATTCCCATGCGGCCACGTAATTGTATTTCATGTCGTCGCGGAGGGCTTCGCCTTCTTCGGTCTGGTACTCTTCGCGGAAGTGGCCGCCACAGGATTCGTTCCTTTCCAGGGCATCCAGCGCCATGAGTTCGCCCAGTTCAAGGTAGTCTGCCATCCTGAGGGCTTTGTCGAGTTCTGTGTTCAGCTCTTCGATCATCCCCGGGATGCGGACATCCTTCCAGAATTCGTTCCGGAGTTCCCTTATCAGGCCGATGGCCTTTTCGAGCCCTTCCCTGTTCCTGGCCATGCCCACATAGTCCCACATGATATGACCAAGCCTTTTATGGAAACTGTCGACGGTCTTCGTACCTTTTATGGCCATGAGTTTTTCCTGCCTTTCCCTGACCTCCTTCTCCGCCTTTTCAAAATCGGGGTGGTCGGTGGGGATGCGTGGTACCAGGATCTGGTCGGCCAGGTAATTCTGCAGGGTGTATGGCAGTACGAAATACCCGTCGCAAAGCCCCTGCATGAGGGCGGATGCGCCAAGCCTGTTGGCCCCGTGGTCGGAGAAGTTGGCCTCTCCGCCGGCAAAGAGGCCGGGGATGGTCGTCTGCAACTCATAATCCACCCACAGCCCACCCATGGTATAATGCACTGCCGGGTAGATCATCATGGGTGTTTCGTACGGATTCTCATCCACGATCTTTTCATACATCTGGAAAAGGTTGCCATAGCGGGCCTCTATGACCGATTTGCCCAGCCGCTTGATCGCATCGGCAAAGTCGAGGTATACGGCCAGGCCGGTACTGCCCACCCCGTAACCTGCATCGCAACGCTCCTTGGCAGCCCTAGAGGCTACGTCCCTGGGTACCAGGTTACCGAAAGCCGGATACCTTCTTTCCAGGTAATAGTCGCGGTCTTCTTCACGGATGTCGTTAGGTCTCAATTGCCCTTTCCTGATCTTTTCTGCATCCTCCTTTTTCCCGGGTACCCAGATGCGCCCGTCGTTGCGGAGGCTTTCGCTCATCAGGGTGAGCTTCGACTGGTAATCGCCGTGAACCGGGATACAGGTGGGATGGATCTGTGTGAAACTGGGGTTGCCGAACAGGGCGCCACGCTTGTAGGCCTGCCAGGCGGCGCTGCCATTTGAGTTCATGGCCATGGTCGAAAGGAAAAAGACGTTGCCGTATCCTCCCGTGGCCAGCACCACGGCGTGGCCGAAGTAGCGTTCCAGTTTGCCGTCGACAAGGTTGCGAACAATGATGCCGCGCGCCCTGCCATCGATCACCACCAGGTCCATCATCTCCCTGCGGGTATACATCTTCACCGTACCCTTGCCGATCTCCTTGCTGAGTGCCCCGTAGGCGCCGAGCAAAAGCTGCTGGCCAGTTTGCCCGCGTGCATAGAAAGTGCGGGAAACCAGCGCCCCCCCAAAGGATCTGTTGTCGAGCAGGCCGCCGTAATCACGGGCAAAGGGAACACCACGGGCCACGCATTGGTCGATGATGTTGTTGCTGAGCTCGGCGAGGCGGTAAACATTCCCCTCACGGGCCCTGTAATCCCCGCCTTTTACCGTATCATAAAACAGCCTGTAGATGCTGTCGCCATCGTTCGGATAGTTCTTGGCGGCATTGATCCCTCCCTGTGCGGCGATGCTGTGTGCACGGCGCGGACTGTCCTGTATGCAGAAATTCTTCACGTTGAAACCCATCTCGCCAAGACTGGCAGCGGCTGCCGCTCCGGCAAGGCCTGTACCCACCACGATGATATCGATCTTACGCTTGTTGGCAGGGTTGACGAGGTTCTGATGCGCCTTGTAATTCGTCCATTTTTCGGCAATGGGCCCTTCGGGAATTTTGGAATCCAATTTCATATCTTAAGAGTGTTATTATCTGTAAAAGGTTAGCTGATCAGGAAATAGAACGGTATGCAGATGAACCCCAGCGGGATGACGATGGAATAGATCGTGCCCACGGCCTTGATAAAGGGCGTATACTTGCTGTGGTTCAGTCCCAGCGACTGGAAGGCCGACTGGAAGGCATGATTGAGGTGAAAACCAAGGATAATGATCAGTATGATGTAAAGCACCGAATACCAGGTGGAACTGAAAAGGTTGATGGCCATATGGTAGAAGTCGTGGTTGCTGGTAACAATCATCGGACCTTCGGGAGCCTCCGTGAAGCCGACTTTCACGAAATAAAAATTGATGAAGTGGATCAGCAGGAAGATGAAGATCACGATGCCCGTATGGATCATGTACTTGCTGAAGAACGAAGTATGCGAAAAGCCTTCCCTCTTATACCTCACCGGCCTGGCTATCCAGTTCTGGATCTGCAGGATCAGACCATAGAGGATATGGATGATGAAACCTCCGAACAGCACCACCTCAAAAACCTTGATGATGACATTCGTTGACATGAAATGCACTGCGGTTTCAAAGATCTCAACATGGTTTTCGGTGAGTGGCAGCATGAAGAGATTGATGCCCAGGTGAACGATGAGGAAAACGGCAAGGAAGAGACCGGCAACGGCCATAATGAATTTCTTCGTGAGGGAAGAATAATGCAATAACTTCGCCATAGTGGTTGTTTTTACAGGGAGATAAGGTATTGATTAAGCTGCATACACCAAATAAGTGTATTTTTATCGAATAACAAAAATAAAATATATCTGATTCCAAATTGCTCCAAGCCCCTGGTAATGACTTATTTTTACTGGTTTTAAATAGTGCCTTGAAATGAGATACGACCCTATCGACCCGACTTTTTTTATCGGGAACCGGAAGCGCTTTTCCGACATGCTGGCTTCCGGCGCCCTTGCCATCTTCCATTCCAGTGATGAATACCCGCGCAACGGCGATCAGAACTTCCCGTTCAGGCAGCAATCGGACCTGTTTTACCTGGGCGGCATCGACCAGGAGGATACAATCCTGTTGCTGGCGCCCGGGCATCCCAACCCTGAGCTGCGAGAGATGCTTTTCCTGAAGGAGACGAGCGAGCAGATCGCCATCTGGGAGGGGCAGAAGCTCACAAAGGAAAAAGCCCGGCAGGCTTCCGGTATCAGTAGCGTTCACTGGACCAAAGACTTTGATTTTTACCTCAGGGACCTGATGATGTGGGCCGGGAAGGTTTACCTTAACATGAATGAATACCCGAAGTATTCGAACCCGGTACCATACAGGGACCTGCGCTTTGCCAATGACCTGAAGGAGAGGTTCCCGCTGCATACCTTCGAGCGTGCGGCACCCCTGCTGGCCGGACTGAGAAAGATCAAATCGGAAACCGAGATCGGCCTGATCCGGAAAGCCGGAGAGATCACCGGCCTGGCTTTCGAGCGTGTACTGCGCTCGCTGCAGCCCGGCATGATGGAATACCAGGTACAGGCGGAGATCGAATACGCATTCACTGTGAACGGGGCCACGGGAAATGCATACCGGCCCATCATCGCCTCGGGGGCAAACAGCTGTGTGCTGCATTACATCGATAACGACAGGGTTTGCCGCGACGGTGACCTGCTGCTCATGGATTTCGGGGCTGAATATGCCAACTATGCAGCCGACATCACCCGTACCATACCGGTGGGCGGTAAATTCAGCGGCAGGCAGAGGGCATGCTATGATGCCGTGCTGAGGGTCCACGATGCGGCCATCGGCCTGCTCATGCCGGGTACCACCATCGATGCATTCAATAAGGAAGTGAACAGGCTCATGGAGAAGGAGATGATCAGCCTGGGCCTTTTCAGCGAAGCGGATGTGAAGGAACAGGATCCGGAGAAACCTCTTTACATGAAATACTTCATGCACGGCACTTCGCACCCCATCGGCCTGGATGTGCATGATGTCGGATCAAAGTACGACACCCTGCAACCCGGTATGGTGCTTACCTGCGAGCCGGGGCTGTATATCCGTGAAGAAAACATCGGCATCCGGATCGAAGACGACATCCTGGTGACTGCCGGGGGCCCGGTGAACCTGACCGCACAGATCCCGGTGAAGGCGGAAGACATAGAGAGAATCATGAAAATGGAAAATGGAAAAGTGAAAAGGGAAAATGGAAAAGGGAAAAGGGGAGATGAGTTGTGGAGTATAGTGAATCTATAGCTTAATGTCTATTGTCAATCACCCGATGCCCGGTGCCCGGTGCCTGATGCCCGGTTCCATCCCAGAAACACTGCCTGCCAAAGCGTGTTAACCTGTAATGCAACGTTTCTCTATCTCACCACTGCTCCCATATCGATGTTGGCGCCGGAGATCCACTTCGACTCGTCGGCCAGCAGGAAAATGATGGCATTGGCCACATCCTCAGTTTCTCCAACGCCCATGGGGTACTTGGCCAGGTATCTTTGCATGGAGTCTTCCACGATGGCGGGGTTCGATTCCTTGGCCGGATCGGTGATCAGCGGCGTATTGACCAGGCCCGGCGAGAGGCAGTTGACCCTGATGCCGCGCTCGACAAGCTCGAGGGCCAGCGTTTTGGTATAGGCTTCGATAGCCCCTTTGGCCCCGGCATAGAGCGTGCCCCCGAAATAGGGGCTTCGCGTGACGATCGACGACATGAGCACCACCGAAGCGTTGTTGAGGAGCTTTTTCTTCTGCAGGATGGCTGCCGTGAGCAGCACCGGCACCCGGTAGTTGATGCCCAGCATGCGGTCGATATCCTCCTGCCGGATGTATTTTGCCGGCGTAGGGCCCACGATGCCGGCGCAGTGTACCAGTCCATGGAGTTCGGGCAGTTCGTTCACCAGTGCTGCGCGACCGGCATCATCGGTGAGATCGCAGGCCATCATGCCGTGCCCCTCTCCCGGAAGCGAATCCAGGGTTTCATTGAGTTTATCCCGGTTCCTGCCGGTGATGAACACCGTGGCCCCCTGGCGGGCAGCCTGCAGGGCGGCCTGCATGCCGATGCCCGACGAGGCGCCGGTAACGAAAATGGTTTTTCCCCTGAGACTGCAAAACGACATATGATAAATTTTAAAGTTCGATGACTGCAGGACAATAGACCCGGTCGGCCGTCACGATCGCGCTGCCCCACGACAGTCCCACGCCAAAGCCGGAGAGAAGCATGACAAGCTTGCTGTTCCGGACCCGGGCCGACAGTTCCGTAACGATGGTCAGCGGGATGGATGCCGAACTGGTATTCCCGAACCTGCCGATAGAATACGGGTATTTTTCCGGTTCGATCTTCAGCTTTTTCCGGATCGATTCGTTCATGAGCCTGTTGGCCTGGTGCATCACGAAGCAATCGATCTCTTCCATGCTTCTCCCGCTATATTCAAGCAGGGCCCTGACATTGGGTGCTACTTCGCGGAGCGAAAAGTTGAACACCTCAAGGCCGTCGAGGGCGATGTGGAGCCTGTTCCTGCTGATGCCTTCTGAAATATCCTCGTATTCGAAGGAGTGTTCCCTTGAAGCGAAATTGCGTATCCCCCCGTCGGGGATGATGATGGCCTTGTACCCCAACCCGTCGGTCTGCAGGTTGAAGGCCATGTCGGGCGCACCCTTGCGGTATTCCATGGCGGTGGCCGTTCCTGCGTCGCCAAACAGGGGATAGGTGCTCTTGTCCCTGTAGGAAGTATTCTGCGTGGAGACATCGCCCACCAGCAGAAGCCCCTTGCGGATGGCACCCCCTGCCATCATTCTCCCCATGAGCGACAGGCCGTAAACATATCCCGAACAGCCCAGGCTCACATCAAGCGCTGCGCATGACTTCGGGAGCCCGAGCCGGTCCTGCAGGATGCCTGCCGTGGCCGGGATGAGATAGTCGCGGCTCTGCGAAACAAAGATCAGCAGTTCGATGTCTTCCCGTGCCCAGCCCAGCCCGTCAATGAGCTTTTCCGCTGCTGCGAAGCAGAAGTCGGAAGTGGCCATGCCCGGATCCGCTACACGGCGATATTCCACACCCACGGTCTTGATAAAGAATTCCTGCTCTTTTTCCGACAGGAGTTCATAGTCCCTGTTGCTCACTTCCCTGGCGGGAACCGAGGCGGCTATGCCTGCAACATGAATGTCAGGGATGCTGAAAATAGCCATGGGGCTGAATTATGCGGCCTGAGCCTTTGATGATACCAGGTTATAAAGGTCGCGCACCGTATTTGAGTTCATCAGGTCGTCGGCAGTGATCACCACGTCATATTCCACGTTCACGTGGGCGATAAAGATCAGGGCATTGATCGAATCCCAGTTGAAGTGTTCACGGATCACGCTGTCGGGGGAAAGCATACCCTTCTCCATGTCCTCGAACTCATTCTCCACCTTTACGATAAATTCCTCGATTGGAACCATATGCTGCATGTCTGTTTTTTGCAAAAGTAAAAAAAATTGCATTGAGTATGGCGCATCAGGTTTTCTCAATTGATAATAAATCCGTACAGAAAGAACATGTATCTTTTCCTTTTGCTGCCGGGCGTGCGGTCACCACAAAACTGTTGCCCGTGATACATGATATTATGTTTAACTTTGTTGGCCATGCCGGTGCAGAAGAAAAAATACAAATTGCTGCTCATCAATCCGCTCAGTACCATCCGGGAGGGGCTGATCCTCCACAGCCATGTGATCTACCCGCCCATTGGCCTGGGTATTGTATCCACCCTCACCCCGGAACACTGGGAGGTGGAGATCATGGATGAGAACTGGGAGCGTTTCTCATACAGGGATGCTGACCTGGTGGGCTTCACGGCGCTTACCTCCAGCGTGACCAGGGCATACGAGCTTGCGCAGATTTACCGTGAGAAAGGGATCCCCACCGTACTGGGTGGCATCCATGCCTCCATGGTGCCCGAAGAAGCTCAAAAGTATGTCGACGTGGTGGTCACGGGCGAGGCGGAGAGCGTATGGAGATCGGTGATCGGGGATTTTGAGCAGGGAAGGCTTAAACCCGCTTATCATGGTAAACTTCTCCCGTTCAAAAATGCCGTTTATCCGGCCCGCCATCTCTTCAACAGGAATTACCGTTTTGCAAGCATACAGACCACCCGGGGATGTCCGATGAAATGCGACTTCTGTTCGGTGCATGAGTTCAACGGCGACCGCTACAGGGTAAGGCCGGTGGAAGAGGTGCTGGATGAACTTGAGACGATTGAACATGACAAGATCTATTTCGTCGACGACAACCTCATCGGTTACGGGAAACGTTCGCAGCAGCGCGCCATCGACCTGTTCAGGGGGATGATCGAGCGGGACATCAGGAAACAGTGGTTCTGCTCCGCATCCATGAACTTCGCCGACAATGAGGAGGTGCTGGAACTGGCGGCCAAAGCGGGATGTGTGATGGTGCTGCTCGGCATAGAATCGGAGCGCATCGACCAGCTCGAGGAAACGAACAAAAAGCTCAACATCAGGATCGGCATCGACCATTACGACGAGGTGTTCAGGAAGATCCACAAATACGGCATCAGTGTGCTGGGGGCATTCATTTACGGGCTGGAAAGCGACACCCCGGAGACCATGGCCCGCCGCACGGAATACATCAATAATGCGGCCATCGATGCCGTGCAGGCCACCGTGCTGACCCCCCTTCCGGGCACTGGCCTTTACAGGAGGATGGAGGCCGAAGGCAAGATCAGGTATAACAATTACCCCGGCGACTGGCAGCGTTATGATTTCGTGGATGTGGTGTTCGAGCACCGGAACATGAACCGGGAGGTGTTCATGAAAGAGGTCCGGAAGAACTGGGATGCCCTGTATAACGACCATATCCTGAAAAAGAAGTTCCTGCGTACACTCAAACAGACCAGGAGCCCGCTGGCCGCAATATGGTCGTACGGTTCTAACCTTCAGTATTACAATCTCGTTTATGAGGGTATCCGCCCGAGGAAAAATATTGAAGACATTTTCGGACTTGATGAGAGTAACCGTGAACTGCTGAAATCCAGCCCGTTCAGGTAATATTGACTGTGCCCGCCAGAGGTGATCCCAGATGCCAGGAAAAAAGAAGAAATATAAATTACTCCTCGTCAACCCCGTAAACAGAAGGCGGCAGGGGTTGAAGCTTGACCCTGATTCGATATATCCTCCCATGGCTCTGGGCATCATTGCAGCCCTGACACCCCCCGACTGGGAGGTGGAGATCCTCGATGAGAATTTCACGGCCTTCGAATACCGTGATGCCGACCTTGTGGGACTGACCTCCCTCACGGCGACGATCAACCGTTGTTACGAAATTGCTACAGAGTACAGGAAGAACAGGGTCCCAACCGTGATCGGCGGGATACATGCCTCCATGTTGCCGGAGGAGGCTTCTAGATATGTGGATGCAGTGGTGATCGGGGAGGCCGAGGACATCTGGGCCAGGGTCATCGACGATTTCATTCACAGGCGCCTGCAGCGCTTTTACCATGCAAAGTTGCCGGCAATGGCCAATTCTCCCTCTCCACGGATCGACCTCTACCATCCAGATTATAAATTCGGCAGCATGCAGACCACACGGGGATGCCCGATGAAATGCGAGTTCTGCTCGGTGCATACTTTTAACGGGAGCAAATACCGCCTGCGTAATGTCGGGAAATCGGTTGATGACTTTGCCGCCATCGACAAGGAGCGGGTATATATCGTCGACGACAACTTTGTGGGCTACAGCAGGGCAGCACGCAACCATGCCCTGGAATTCTTCAGGGGCATCGTTGAAAGAGGAGCCCAAAAGCAATGGGCCGGTTCTGCCAGCATGAATATCGCCGAGGATGAAGAGCTGCTGAAATGGGCTGCCCTGAGCGGATGCAAGCTGATCTTCCTGGGCATCGAATCTGAACTGATCGACCAGTTGGAGAAAGCCAATAAAAGTGTAAACCTGAGGATAGGTGTTGACCGGTATGCGGAAGTCTACCGCAAGATTCACCGGTACGAAATTGCAGTGATGGGAGCCTTCATTTTTGGCCTTGAAAACGATACGCCTGAAACCATGTACAACCGGACCAGTTATATGCTCAGTGCCGATATCGATATCATGCAGGCAACCATCCTGACGCCCCTGCCCGGGACACTGCTGTACAACAGGTTCCTTGATGAAGGACGCTTGTTGTATACCAATTACCCGGAAGACTGGGAAAGGTATAACTATACTGAGGCAGTTTTCGAGCCTCAGCAGATGTCAGCCCATGATTTTCAACAGTCGGTTCAGGAGAACTGGGAAAGACTTTATGACTTGAAGACACTCAAGCGCAAGTTCCTTAAAACCATGAAGATCACGAAGAACCCGGGCACGGCTGCATGGGCTTTTTCTTCTAACCTTCATATGCGCAACCTTGTTTTTGAATCGCAAAAGGAGATCCTGACAATGGCCAATACTTTTCCGGAGCTTATCAGTGGGGTTGAAAGGGATCTCTGACCGCATCCGTAAGGCATGAAAAACTTTGTTTAGAACGATACCAGACAGATGGGTAAGGACCAGATACAAATGATGATCTCGAACGATAAAGGGATAAATCTGCTGCGGGATAACCTTGTTTCCGTGATTGAACATCATGCTGATAGAACACCGGATAAAACGGTATATGTTTTTCTCGAGGATGGTGAAAACGAAAGGGAAAGAGTCAGCTGTGCTGGCATTTCGGTCAGGTCGAAAGCCATTGCCGCATCTCTTTGCGGGATAGGCTCAAGGGGTGACCGTGTGCTGCTCTTATTCCCGACAGGGATCGATTTCATCCTGGCACTTTATGGTTGTTTTTATGCAGGGATGATTGCTGTTCCGGCGTATCCGCCCAGGAAGAAAAGGATAAACCGGCGCTTCAGGGCAATAATAGGCAATGCACAGCCGTCAGTAATTCTGACCACCAGGAAGATAAAGAAGGATCTCGAAGCCCTGACGGGGGATATCCCTGAACTTGGGGAATTGGTCATGCTGGCTATTGAGGATGTGGCGGACAAGATGTCGGATGAATGGGCAGATCCAGGGCTTAACGGCAATGACCTTGCCATGATTCAGTACACCTCAGGGTCGACAGGCGAACCAAATGGTGTTGTGCTTACCCATGCCAACATAATTCATAATTCGGAATGCATTAAGAGGTCCTTTGGATTTGATGAAAACCTGGTCGGGGTCAACTGGCTGCCGAATTTTCATGATATGGGGCTTATCGGCTGTCTAATACAACCGGCCTATCTTGGGGCCACAAATGTGATCATCCCTCCCATGAAATTCATACAGGACCCGCTTTGCTGGTTCAGGAACATCACGAAATACAAGGCCACCAATGCCGGCGGGCCCAACTTCGCCTATGAGTATTGCATATCCAGGATCCCAGACGATGAACTGTCAAAACTCGACCTTTCATCGGTCACTACAATGTTCTGCGGTTCGGAGCCGGTCAGGAGGGATACCCTTGCATCCTTTGCCGGCAAGTTCAGTGCAGCATCCTTCAGTGAGCGGCAGTTTTATCCGTGCTACGGCCTGGCCGAATCTGTTCTGATCGCTACCGGAGGGGATCATAGCAAGGAACCTGTTTACCTGAGCCTCGATGCCGTGGCGCTGGAAAAAGGGAGGATCGTCCCCTCCGGTAGAAAGCATGACCGGGTGTTTACTGCCTGCGGTTTCCCATGGCTGGGCATGAGCGTTGCCATCATCGATCCGGAAAGCAAAAGGCCTGCCGCTATTGATGAGATCGGAGAGATATGGTTGAAAGGCCCTTCGGTGGCTAAAGGATACTGGGATGATCCGGAAAGAACCACCGAAAGGTTCAACGCATTTATTGAAGGGACAGGTGACGGGCCTTGGCTGAGGACCGGCGACCTGGGTTTTATCCATGATGGACAGCTTTACATTACCGGCAGGCTTAAGGATTTGATCATCATCAGAGGAAGCAACTTTTTTGCCACAGATATCGAATATACTGCCGGCAACAGCCATGATGCGCTCAGGACAGATTCCTGCGCTGCATTTTCTGTGGAGATCGGGCAGGAGGAAAGGCTGGTCATTGTGCAGGAACTGGAACGTACAGCCATGAGGAGCCTGAATGCTGATGAGGTTTTTGCGGCCATTATGAATACCGTTGTCGGAGAGCATGGCATACAAGCCTTTGCAATCGTTCTGGTCAGCCCCGGAAGCCTGCTGAAAACCACCAGCGGAAAGGTCAGGAGACAGGCCATGCGCAAAGCATGGATCAACAAAGAATTGAAAGTTGTGGCTTCAAGGGAGATAGATCCGGAGATAAGCAACATCGCTCCCATGGTAGACTTTAGCCCGGGCTACCTGCATGATTGGCTGATCAGCTGGATCGCCTGGCAACTGAAAATCGCTCCTGAAAGCATCGATCCCGACAAGCCCCTTTCATCTTACGGGCTGGACTCGATCATGGCCGTCAGCCTCGAGCGTGATGTGAGCAGGCATTTTGGGGTGGAGTGGCCCATCGAATCCTTCCTGAAGGACAGCAGCGTGAACCAGCTGGTGGAGGAAGGGATAAGGTTGCTGCTTGACAAATCCTAATACCTCACCACACATCCCGCCCAGGAGAATCCCACCCCAAATCCGGCAAGTATCAGGGTATCCCCCCGCTTAAGCTTACCGTCGTCAATGGCATGGTACAGTGCGATGGGGATGGTCGAAGATACCGTGTTGCCGCAATTTTCGAGGTGGAACAGTTGCTTCTCCTCCGGAATCTTCATTTTCCTGAAGATGCTCTCAAGGATGATCTGGTTGGCCTGGTGCAGCACATAAAGGTCAACATCCTCAGGGCCGATGCCGGCCTTCGCTAAAAGCTGCCTGATCATCACGGGGACCTTCTCCACGGAAAAGGTGAACACGGCTGCGCCGTTCATATAGAAGTTGCGGTCGTTGCGGATATTGCCCGAAGCATCGGTGTAATCGTCCGATGGATATTTGTAGTAGGGATAGCGTGCCCCGCCGTTTTTGATGATGATGGCCTCGTAGCCGCTGCCATCGGTGCCAAACACAAAATCACCGATATACGAGTCGGGCATGTCATTGGCGGCGCTGACCAGCGTGGCGGCGGCGCCGTCGCCGAAGATGGCCTTATCGCTCTTGTCTTTCGGATGGATAAGTTCGGAGATGTTCACCGAGGTGAGCAGTAGCACATTCCTGGCATTGCCGGTGGCGATCAGCCCGTTGGCGGTGCTCAGTCCGTAGATGTATCCCGTACAGCCCTGGTTGATATCCAGTGAGCCGGCATTGGTGGGGATGCCCAGGCGGTCCTGCAGCAGGCAGGCTGTCGATGGGGTCAGGTAATCGGCTCCCTGGGCGCAGAAGATGATGTGGTCGATATCACCGGGGCTGATCCGGTGTTCTTCAAAAAGACGCAGGGCAGCCGCATAGGCCAGGTCGGCGGCGGTATCCTCTTCCCTGGCGATATACCTCGTCCGCACACCCGTGAGCCTCGTGAGGTCGTCGATCTTAAGTCCAGGGAATTCCTTCGCCAGGTCTTCGTTGGTGAGCGCCTGCCCGGGCAGGTGGTAGCTGATGGCCCTGATATAACTTTTCATCATGGTTGCGGCCGCGTGGCCTGGTTGTATAGGTTACGGTAGTACCGGGCTTTCTCTTCGTTCCCTTCACCGGAATAGTATTCCGCAAGGAAAGCGAACACTTCGGGACGTGTATTCCTTTTGGCGGCTTCCTCGTAGCTTTCGATGGCTTTCAGCGTATCGCCCATGATCATGTAATAGTTGCCGAAGCTTACATAAGGCAGGGCCTCCATCGGGTCGATACGGATGATCTCCCTGTTCAGCCTGATGGCCTCCTGTACATCGCCCATCATGAATTTCAGGTCGGCAAGCCGCGAACGCGGGTTGATGATACCGGGGTTGTGCCGGATGCATTTTTCGTAATAGAACATGGCAGAATCCATCCTGCCCGTGTTCTCGTAGGTAAATCCCAGGTTGAACAGCGCCTTGCCGTCGCCGGGTTCCAGGACCAGTGCCTGTTTGAAGGACGAAACGGCCTTCTTTTTAAAATGCAGGTATTCGAGCGTATCGCCACTGGCAAGGAAATGCTCGGCAATCCTCGGATTGTTATAGATCATGCCCAGGTTCTTCCAGGAGGAGGCATGACCGGGCCAGATCTCCACGGCACTTTCGAAATGCCCGATGGATTGCCTGATCTGCGGCATCAGGAATTTCGCCACATTGACCTGTTTGGCCAGTTCCCGCTCCACGTTGCGCATGATGATCGTTCCCATGAGGTCATGGGCCTTCACCGACCTGTCGAGATGCTTCTCATCGGCCCGGAACAGCGAGATTTCAGATGCCCAGTCCCTGTTCCTGTCGATGGTCTTCCAGGTGTACGGGATAAGAATAAGGACAGTGAAGACCGTCACGAAGAAAATCCGGCTTGCCCTGATGGAGGTTGATGTAGGCACCGCCTTAAAGATCATGAAGAGCACCCATGCCAGGGCCATGGCAAAAGCGATGGAGGGCACCAGCAGGAAACGTTCGCCTATGATACCCGGCACCGGCTGAACGATGTTGCTGTACATGGCTATGGTGAGCAGGTAGAAGAGTATGGCGTATGAGATCACATGCTTTTCCCTGAACTTCAGGATGGCAATGCCCAGCAGGGCAAGGTGAAGCAATATGCTGAGGACTACCCAGGGGTTTGCAAGGTTCACCACCGGGATCATGTCGTAACCATAGTAATACAGGAGGGGGTGGGGCACTGCCAGGAGCCTCAGGTAATACAGCAGGCTGTACATACCCGTGCCCAGAATGTTCCAGAAATTATCCTCGAAATACAGGGGGTTGTCGACCATGGAAACATCCCTTACCCTGTCGAGGAACCAGAAAGGCATCATCCCCCCGATCACGATCATCAGTGTGATAAGGCCCGTGATGAGCAGGATCCTCCTGATCTTCATGCCGGTGAAGAAATAGAGCGTGAGCGGGAAGACCAGCCAGAATGCCAGGGCGGTCGGCTTCGAAAGGAAAGCCAGCACATACAGCAAAAGGCCCAGCAAAAGGTGCCGTGTCCTGCCCCTGTCGCTGTATTTCAGCAGCAGCAGGAGTGTCAGCAGGGATAGAAACATGCTGATCAACTCGTCCCTGTTCTTCAAGCTGGCCACCACTTCGGTATGGACCGGGTGGGCCATGAAAAGTAAGGTGATCACAAAAGGGAACCAGATATTGTATCCCCTGAAGATGCGTTGCAGGATGCGGTAAAGCAACAGCACCACTGCCAGGTAGAAGAGGATGTTGATGAAGTGCCCGATGCCGGGTCGGGCCCCGAAGATGGCATATTCCACGGCAAAGACCAGGCGTACCACCGGCCGGTACCCGAAGGATTTTTCGATGCCGTCGCCGGTGTTTACCGTGGTGTATGTGGTTGTGAAGATTTCACTGAGGGATTTCAGGAAATTGCCCGAAAGCTCTGTATCCACACCCTGTATGATGTAATCGTCGAGCGAATATCCGTTCCTGACCGTATTCCCGTAAAGGATAAAGGTGAATGCGATGATGAAAACCACAAAAAATATCCTGGTGTTCCTGTCAGAAACCCTACGGGCCGGATCCTTCAGTTCTTTTACCATAATGACGACAGCTTAGTGCTTTTTTACCTGGAATCGGGAACAAAAATATACATTTCGTAACAAAGGGGTAAAGAATTAACATTGCTTAACACAGGCTGTTCTGGCATGCCGGACCCTCAGAATACTTTTTCCGCAAAGCCCTCGATGGCTTTCAGCGTCTTTTTACGTTGCTCTATATGTCCCATGTGCCCTACGTCGCTCAGGACAATGATCTCGCCGTCGGCGGGCAGGGCGGCCTGTGCCAGGGTCTTCTCAAAAGGTACCCGGCTGTCCTGTTTTCCGAGAATGAAAAGCACCGGTACCCTCGACTTTACCAGCACATCGAGTTTGTCGGTACGGTATTTCATGCCTTCCAGGGCAGCGATGATGGCCTTGGGCGATGTTTTCAGGGCTTCATGGTACATTTTTTCGATCTCCTTGCCGAAACGTTGCACATTGGCCGGGGCAAAGAGTTCGGGGAAGAAGTTCATGATGAAATTGCCGTGATCGGAGCTGACAATGTTGATGGCCCTGTTGCGGTTAAGTTTCCCCTCCGGGGTGTCGGCCAGGGCATGAGAATGCAGCAGCCCGAAAGCTTTCAGCTTTCGCGGGTATTTCGAAGCAAAGGCCAGTGTGACATAGCCTCCCATGGAATGCCCGATCATCAGGCATTTAGTAATTTCCAGTTCCTTCAGCACCCTGTTCACCGCTGTGGCCATCTGCTCCATGAGATGAACGCGGTGGATGCATTCACTGCGCCCAAAGCCGGGAAGGTCGATAGTGACCACGCGGTAATGATCCGATAACTTCCGGGTAAAATAATCCCACATGCCCATGTTTTCGAGGAAACCGTGCAGCAACACGATCACCTGCCCTTTCCCTTTATCACGGTACCAGATCTTTCTGCCCTTGTAGAGGATATTAGCGGTCATCCTTTTCCTGTTGGTCAAACTTCCTGAGATGTTCCTTCTTCATCCTTTCCCTTTTCATGGCCAGCCAGATGTTGAGGGGAAGGTTGATCAGGGCGATGATGGCAAAGCCTGCAATGGCAGGATAGAAAGCATATTCCCTGGCAGTGAAATAAAGGATCCCGGAGGCTACCACCAGCACGATCGCCACGATGCGGACGATATTCATGATCCTGATTGCCCTTTTGATCTTATCCATCACTTGATTGTATTGATCATAATTCGTTGTTTGTTCTTCGTTGTTCTACCCTGTCATCGTCTCCTCTACCTCCTCTACTGTCTTTGGTATGGGTTTTCCAAGCACCTTGTGTCCGGTTTCCGTCACCAGGATATCATCCTCGATCCTCACCCCGCCAAAGTCCTTATACAGCTCTGTCTTGTCGTAATTGATGAATTCGGTGAACCTGCCTTCGCTCTTCCAGAGATCGATCAGGGCAGGGATAAAATAGCAGCCCGGCTCATCAGTGAGCACGAAACCCGGTTCCAGTTTCCTGGCGAACCTCAGGAAGGCCAGCCCGAACTGTTCGCTGCGCTTGACGGTGCCGTCGTACCCCACGTAGTTTTCACCCAGGCCTTCCATATCATGCACGTCGAGGCCCATCATATGCCCCAGTCCGTGAGGGAAGAAAAGGGCATGAGCACCCTGCCTGACGGCCTCTTCCGTATCACCTTTCATGATGCCCAATGCCTTCAGCCCTTCAGCGATGGTACGGGCAGCCAGCAGGTGTACATCCCGGTAGAAGATCCCGGGCCTGATGGCCTCGATGGTCACCATATTGGCTTTCAGCACGATCTCGTAGATCTCTTTCTGGCGGGTGTTGAATTTCCCTCCCACCGGGACGGTGCGGGTGATGTCGCTGGCATAGTGCATGGAGGTTTCACATCCGGCATCGGTCACCATCATGCGGCCTTCTTTCAGCACGTTATGGTGATGATGGTTGTGCAGTGTCTGGCCGTCGACGCTGAGGATCACGGGGAAAGAAACGGGTCCACCGTGGGCGAGGGCAATGCCCTCGATGGTCCCTGCGATCTCCTGCTCGACCACACCGGGCATGGCCATCTTCATGGAGGTGGTATGCATGATATAGGCTGTGTCGATGGCTTTTTCAATCTCGGCGATCTCCAACGCATCCTTTACGGATCGCATCTTTACCACGGCCCTGATCAGTTCTTCGGAAACATATTTCCTGATCTCACCGTGGCTCATGCCGAAGATCCCTTCGAGCGAAAGCCATCGGTCGCCACGATATGGCGGGAGGATGTGTACCTTGCGGCCCTTTTTGAGGGCATCCTGTATGTATGCAGGGAGTTTGGCACCCGGCAGGGTATGCTCGGTGCCGCACTGAAGGGCCTGGTCTTTCATGAGTGGCTGTGGCCCCATCCAGATGATGTCGTCCATGCTCACATCATCTCCCACAAGGATTTCCTTTCCTTCGTCCACATCGATGATCCCCGACAGGCCGTCGTGGTCATGTCCGAAATAATAGAGAAAATCACTGTCCTGCCTGTAATGGTAGGTGTTGGCAGGATAATTCATGGATGCTTCGGCATTGCCTGGCAGCAGCACGACACCACCCGACAACATTTCTCTCAGCCGCTTTCTCCTGGCGGCATAAACTTCTGGTTTGAACATATTTTCGTTTTTATGATTGCATTTCAGGATCAGCAAAGTTAGTGAAATTAGATCAAAACTACATGGTGCTGATGACCAGGGAAGCGAATCGTGGAATATTATCTATATTTGTGTTGTTTGTAATCCATGCACTTATGTCAAAACCCGAATACTCAGTTGTTGTTCCGGTATACAACAGCGAAGACACGCTGGAAGAACTTTTCATCAGGACAAAGGCGGTTTTCGATAAGCTCGGTTCCTCTTTCGAGATGGTTTTCGTTGAGGATTGCAGCAAGGACAACAGCTGGGAGGTGCTGAAAAAGCTCAAGCAGGACCATCCCGGAATGGTGACAGCCATCAAGTTACACCGCAATTACGGTCAGCATAATGCAACCATTTGCGGGTTCGGCTTTGCCAGGGGTGATATGGTGATCACGATCGATGACGACCTGCAGCATCCCCCTGAGGAGATCCTGAAGCTGATCGACAGGTACAGGGAGGATGAGCCCGACATCGTTTATGCCATCTTCAGGAAGAAGCAGCATTCACGCCTCAGGAACATGGGCAGCCGTTCTATGCGATCCACTTCAAGGCTTTTGCTGAAGGGGACGGGTAAGGGCTCATCGTTCCGCCTCATCAGGAAAGAGATCATCGACAGGCTGCTGGAGCATGCCATACATTTTGTTTTCATCGACCAGTTGCTGTTATGGCATACCAATGATTTTGCCTTTGTGGAAGTAGAACACCACCGGCGCAGGGCAAAGCGCTCGGGTTATACCGCCCGGAAACTTTTCATGCTGGTGACCGACCTCACCTATTTTTATACGAACATCCCCCTCAAGCTCATGGTATATGGCGGGCTGCTCATGTCGATGGTCTTTTTCCTGTTTGGCCTGAGGTTCATCCTGCAGAAGTGGCTCTTCAATGTTACGGTACCCGGTTATACCTCCACGATCGTTGCCATTCTTTTCAGCACGGGGATCATCGTTTTCAGCCTGGGCATCATCGGGGGGTACCTGAGCAGGATCTACATGGTGCAGAACAAAAAACCCCCGTTTACCATAAAAAAGGTATTATAGGTGCTGACCGGCTGCCGGCCTGATGCCGGAATAGGTCTTGCCTTCTTCCGGTAAAGGTTTTCTATTCATTTTCTCGTCGAGTTCGCGTAATTTTTTCCGGTTAAAAATGCTGAGGTAAAAACGCCCGACCACAAGTGGTGCCTTGCTGAGGATCGTCATGCGCATGCGGTAGGGAAAGTGGTCGATGATGCGGGTCAGCAGGTAGAGGAGCCAGGCGAAGCACCTTCCCGGCAAGCTTCGCAGATGAGCAGCGGCCCCTGGCCTTGGATAGATCTTCCCGTGGCCTGTAAGCACGGCGTATTTCCCTGCACAGGCATCGGCCACCCTCAGCTCGCCTTCGGTAAGCCGGTCTTTCCACAGCCCTGTCCTGCCGGGATTGATCTTCTTCAGCAGGCTGGAATGGTATTTCAGGATGAGGTCGCTGGGATATATCTTCAGTACCTCTTCGCTCTTCTTGTAGAAGTCGAAGGGTTTCTCGCTATATGGGATCCCGATGAACCGGCATAGCAGCGCAAATTGGTGTTCAGGGTCGGAAACGAGGTCTTCGTACCTGATCTCAAGATGGGTTCCGGGATGTTTTTCAGCGGCCTGCCTGAACTTTTTCACAAAGTACCGCCATTTGCTCACCGTAAGGGAGATGAACGGCAATTCGAAATCCACGTTCCGTATCGAAACGAAATTATCGCGGTAGTCACGCACGATATGGATGAACCTGGCCTCTGGAAAAATTTTCAGCAACCTGGAAGTATAGATCGTGTAGCCCGGATTTTTATCGCCGATGGCCATCAGGATGCCGTGTTTGAAGATGGACCGGTATTCATGGTATACCACCTTGCAGATGGTTCCATAGGTGTTTTTGCCTTCACATGCCATCAGGCTGCGGCGCAGCCTGTCGGGATCGAGGGGCCAGAGGTCGAAACGCCATTGCGATTGCAGGTCAAGGTAAAAACGCTCCAGGTTTCCTGGCGACCAGTTGTTTATCCTCCCGTATTTCGGGTACAGGTTGATGATGAGCTGGCATTCGGGCGGAACGGTCACGTTGGGATGTGCATCAAAGAGGGTCCTGAGCAGCGTTGTGCCGGAACGGGGCCTGCCCACCACGAAAAATACGGGAATATCTTTCAGCTGCCGGGCATCGAGATGCCTTTCCCGCTGACCGATAAGGATTTCCCGCTGGTCCAGTTCCGTATAGAATTCTTTCATGCGCCGGCAAAAATAGCAATAATAGGGTTGCCAACCTTATTAGGGTTGCCAACCCTTTTTTATCAATTCTTTCAGTTTGCGAAAATCGTTCTTTCTCACCAGCAGGATGTGCCTGACCGGAACCTTGAGGATCCTGGAATATGCCACCAGGTAAGCGATCGATCCGAGGCTGTAGCTGACGTTGGTAGCCATCGCCGCCCCCTGTCCGCCATATCCGGGGATCCACCAGAGGTTCAGGAGGATATTGAGCACCAGGGCCGGCAGGAAAGCGTACAGGGTGATCTCGGGCCTGCCAAGGCCGGCAAGGTGGCCGCTCAGGATCCTGAACATCACCACCATGATGATGCCCGGCAGGATAAGCTGGATGACCCGTATGCTGGGTATGTACTCATCACCGAAAAGCAATGGTACCAGGAAGGGGACGATAAAGAACATGACAACCGCCAGCAACACCGAGAAAAGAAAGGAAAGCCGGAGGAGCACCCCGGTGGTCTGCACCATAGCCTCACGGTCCTCAGTGTTAGCCGTGCGGCTGAACACCACGATGCCCACAGCCAGGGGCAGTTGCCATAACTGCTCTGCAATGGATGCCCCGACGGAATAAATGCCTACCTCTGCTGCATCCTTCAGCTTTTCGAGTAGTAATATATCGATTCGGTAGTTCAGCTGCAGGATAAAGAATGAGACGGAAAAGAGTATGCCGAGCCTCAGCAGGCTGATGATGATCTTCCTGTGGAATCGCAGCCTGATGCGGTAATCGCGGAGCAGGAGGATAAGCCCGTAAAGTGCCACGATGCTGCCCGATACCAGGAAGGCCAGCACGGCTCCGGTGATACCCAGTCCCAGAGCCCAGACGAGCAGGGCAATCAATGCCAGGTTGATGGCATTGGTGATCCAGTTCATCCTGTTGGCCCTGTTGATCTCGTCGTTGCCCAGGAAGATGCCCCCGAAATAGATGATCCCCAAACGTCCGGGGATGACGAGCAGCACCAGGCTCACCAGCAAGAGGGTAAAATCGGGTTCGTCATATATCCAGTATACGATGCCGGAGATCAGCATCCCCAGGAAGGAGGCGATCAGCATCAACACGATGATGGAAGATACCAGCTCGTTACGGTCGAAGTTCCCCTTGCCGACGTGAAAGATGGCCGATCCCCGTATCCCGAGGTGGGTGATGCTCACCACGATCATGGGGATGATCACCAGCGCCGTGAAGGTCCCGTACCTGTCGGGCCCCAGCACCCGCGCAAGGATGATCCCAGCCACAAAGCCGGCAGCAATGGAAAATACATTGCTGTTGAATACCCCGACAACATCCCGTGCAAACCTCCTCCGCGCCATTCTTATTCTTATTCTTATTCTTATTCCTTGTTCCTTATACTCTATTCCTCCCCGCCCTAAAGGTTCCTCAAAAGCAGATTCGGGTCGAGCGGGGCTTTCCTCCCTGCGAAGCATACATTATGCCTTTCGACGTTGGACAGATAGGCCCATGCTGCAGCCCTGGGATTTCTTGTAGCCTTAAGGGTGCGCAACATCTTTTTCTGGAGGAGCTTATCGTCGTACATGACCGACCAGTTATCGAACATCGCCTCCATGAACTCCTCCGGTTCCATCTTTGCAGGCCTGTGCACCGCTTCAAGAAAATGGTAATGCTGCCAGTCGTCCGGATAATTGGTATAAAGCAGGCGCTTTTCTTCAGCGATACGTTTATACAATCCTGTCCCGGGCAGGGGGGTGACGATGGTGGCCTGCATGGCATCCATGCCGCTCTCTATGGCGAACCGTGTCCTGTCGTACAGATCATCTTTAGTATCGGAGTCAAGGCCGTAGATCAGGGCGCCCAGCACGCTGATGCCATGCCTGTGGATGCGGTCAAAGACTTCCTGGTATTTCTCTATGCCCATCCTGAGGTTCAGCTTTTTATTGGCTTCCTGCAGCTGTTCCTCCTTTTCCGACTCGATGCCGATGAGGATCATGCGGCAACCACTCTCAGACGCGTATTTGAGCACTTCTTCATTGTCGGCTACGTTCAGCGAGGCCTGGCAATACCAGTCCTTCCTGATCCCCCTTTCGATCATGCCCTTGAAAAGCCTGATGGCCCGCTCAGCCGATTGCCGTGAATAACCTATAATATTATCGTCGACGAAATAGACCAGCTCATGCGGTATGGTTTCCAGTTCGTCGAGCACCTCTTCCACGGGCCTTTGACGGTACCTGCTCCCATTGAAGGTATGCACCGAACAAAAGTCGCAGTTCATCGGGCATCCCCTGGTAGTCTGAATATTTGCATAGGTATAATTCGGATGGAACAGGTCGCGCCTTGGCAGCGGTGCCCCTTTCATGGGCAGGAATTCGCCACGATACAGGGTTTTTAGTGACCCGCTCTCGAAATCCTTGATGATCGTTTCCCATACGCTCTCGGCTTCACCTGTCACCACCACATCAACATATTCCTGCGCTTCAGCAGGCAACATGGAAGCATGGATACCCCCGATTACGGTTGGAATGCCAGCTTCGCGATATTTTGATGATATCTCATAGGCCCTGTTGATGTTTGCCGTTACCGCCGTGAGCCCCACAAGGTCAGCTTCCCGGAACGAAAAATCTTCGAAATTCTCATCGATGATCTCTATATCCCATCCGGCAGGGGTGAGTGCTGCGATGATACCCAGGGCCAGGGGCGGCGACATGGCATGGGTATCGTACAGGCCGTGCTTGGTAAGCTGGTTGAAAGGGTTGATCAGGATGAGTTTGCGTTGTCTCATCGGATGAGGCTTTGTGGCGGTCACAAAGATAGTTTATTTGTGATGATGGCATCAGCAACTTCACCATCGAAGGATATTGACTATTTTTGCCGTCAAGTTTATTATTCATACTTCATTGCCATGATCATATCGAAATACAGTATCAGGTTTATCCGTCTGCGCGAGGAAGATATCGAACTGGTCCGGAAGTGGAGGAACCATGAAAGTATCAGGAAATACATGGTTTACCGGGAACATATCACCCCCGGGATGCAAAAGAAATGGTTCCTCTCCGTTAACAATAACAACAATCTCTATTTCATCATCGAATACAAGGGAAAGAAAATCGGCCTGATCAACGGCAAGGATATAAACTGGGACAAAAAGACCATGGAAACGGGGATCTTCATCTGGAATAAGTACTATCGCAAGACCCATATCCCGACCCTCTGTACGTTGATCTTTGCGGAACTTGGCGTAGCCATATGGGATATAAAGCCAAGGGCTACTATCCTGAAATCGAACACCACGGCCTTAAAGTACAATAAGATGCTTGGATTCAGGGTGATAGAGGACGACCCGGGAAAGGAATATGTTAAACTGGAAATGGACCGTGACAGCTCGGGATTCATTGCGAAGAAACTGCGGGCCGCTATCAACCTGCTGGCAGGAGACGAACCCATCAGGCTGGAATTTGAGCAGGAGGACCTGGAAAGCGGAATCTATGAGGTGATCATGAACGGGCTGGATCCTGCACTGATAAAAAAACATGAGTCACAGAAGGGTAGTGAGATCTTTTATTTCTGACAGCCCCTGACCCAAAATCGTAACTTCAACCGGGGATTCTTTACTTTTCGTAAAAGTGCATCTCCCTGATATATTCATGAACCTTTTGCGGCAGCATATACCTGACTTCCCTTCCCTTTTTGATCGAATCGCGGATAAAACTGGCCGAGATCTCCAAAAGCGGGGCATCGAAGAACCTGATGCCAGGATGTTGACGGTATTCGCCAGGATCGTAATGAGGACGGTTATAAATATACAGTTCGTATTGTTCGAGGAGTTGCCTGTAGTTTTTCCACTTATGGAAACTGGGAAGGATATCGGTGCCGCCGATAAGCACAAAGCGGTGATCGGGGTACTTTTCCGAGAGATAGGCCAGCGTGTCGATGGTATAGCTTGGCTGCGGCATCTTGAATTCGATGTTGCTGGAACGGAAGCGTGCATCGTCCTCTATCGCTATGTTCACCATGGCCAGCCGGTGATGGTCGGCCAGCAGGCCTTTTTTCTCTTTAAGCGGGTTTTGCGGGGAAACGACGAACCAAACCTCTTTAAGGCCGGCATATTCAACCATGTATTCGGCCAGGATCATATGCCCGGTATGGATGGGGTTGAACGACCCGAAAAAAAGCCCGGTCTTTGGAGGTTTATTTTTCATGGAGAAATCCTGCAACAATCTGTTTTGCTTCTTCTGTCGCCCTGTCGAGATCATCATTGCGCAGGACGATATCGAATTCGCCGGCCTTGCCGATCTCGTGGCGTGCCTTTTCGAGCCGCTTGCCGAGACTTGCTTCATCATCCGTTGCCCTTTTCCTCAACCTTTCCTCGAGTATTTCCATGGATGGAGGCATCACGAAAACCGATAATGCGTTATCGCCAAACTGCCGCTTGATGTTGATACCTCCGTAAACATCCACGTCGAAGATGACGTGACGGCCTGCCGCCCATATCCTGTCAACTTCCGACCTGAGGGTGCCGTAATAGTTGTTTTTATAAACCTCTTCCCACTCAAGGAATGCTCCCTCGCTGATCTTCTTTTTGAATCCTTCCACACCCAGGAAATAGTAATCCCTGCCGTCGACCTCCGTCTCACGCCTCGGCCTGCTGCAGGCCGAAACCGAAAACTCCAGCTCAGGGAAAAAGTCCAGCATGGCCCTGACGATGGTGGTTTTGCCAGCGCCGGAAGGAGCGGAGAATATGAGCATTTTCCCTTCCATCAGAGGATATTGAACAGTTGTTCCTTGATCTTTTCCAGTTCATCCTTCATGAGGATCACCAGTTTTTGTATTTCAGCATCATTGGCTTTGGATCCCAGCGTATTGATCTCACGGCCCATCTCCTGGGAAATGAATCCCAGTTTCTTCCCGTTGGAACCCGGTTCGGCAAGGGTTTCGGTGAAATACCGGCAGTGTTTCCTCAATCTTACTTTTTCCTCTGTGATATCCAGTTTCTCGAGATAATAGATGATTTCCTGCTCAAAGCGGTTCTTGTCGACAGTTCCTGCTGCAAATGACTCTTCGAGTTGCTTCTTCAGGCGCTCCCTGAGGACTTTGATCCTGGTTCCTTCGAGGGGTGCGACCCGGTCAAGAAGACCTTCGATCGCCCTGGTCCTGGCACTGAGGTCTTGTTCAAGCACTGCCCCTTCTTCCTGCCGGAAGTTATCGAGTTCCTGTAAGGCTTCCTTTACCTTATCAAGGACCATTTCCCATTCCTCCTCACCCAGCTCGGCCTGCTCGGCTTTCAGCACATCCGGCATGCGAACGATGGTATTGACCGTATTCCCGTCGAGCTCCAGCCCGAACTCCACCGATAATGTCTTCATTTCACGGTAATATTGCCGGGCAAGGCTATGGTTGAAGGTGTAATTCCCCGTTTCGCCGTTCTGATCGATCGTGATGTTCAGCTCGATCTTGCCCCTTTCCAGAGCGGTGGTCAGCAGCAACCTCAGTTCCCCTTCCTTTTCGCGGTATCGCTGGGGTAACCTGAGGCTGGCATCAAGAAGTTTGCTGTTAAGCGATTTTAGCTCCACCGTAATATTTTTATCAGGCAATTCAAGGGTGCTGCGCCCGAAACCGGTCATCGACCTTATCATAATCCATTGTTTTATAAAGGCAAAGATAAACAGGAAAATGCTATCTGCAAAAGATACAGCCCTGCCGCATGGACTGCCTGGCAGAATTTTGATTATATTGCACGCATTCTGTGCAGCCATGCCCGACCTGAGAAATTTCCGAATCCGTATGTCAGCCATTACCCTGATGGTAATGATTTCATGTTTCCATGGCATGGCCCAGGATCCGGTATTCAGCAGGCTGACGGAAGAGGAAGGTTTGCCCAGCGATTATGTGTATGATATCCTGGTGGCTGATAACGGGATCATGTGGTTTGCCACCGACAATGGCGTATGCCAGTATAATGGCAGGGAGTTTACCAGCTATAATGTCACCGAGGGATTAGCGGCGAATGTCATCCTTAAGCTTTACCAGGACATGACCGGCCGCATCTGGTTCCTGTCCAACAACGGGCTGCTGAGTTATTTCGAGGACGGAAACGTGAGGGCTTATGAATTTAACGGTGTGATCTCAAGGTACCTTCGCGATAGTTTCTTCCATAAAATGTATGTCGATTCCTCCGGGACGATAAAATTGTCGCCAAGGAGGGGGGGGATCTATACGATCGATCCTCAGGGCAGGCTCAGGATCGACCGCGACGTCTCACCCATTGAGGCGGATTCATGTTATCTTTATTTTGAGGACTTTGGTGGGGATCATTTCATGACCATGGTGAGCAAGGCGCCTGCGTCCTGCACGCCAGGCCGTAAACTCTGCACCACCGGCGCGGGATACTATATCCACCAGTCATTTGACCACCTGCGCTTTCACCGCAATTTTGCCAGGGCAGGGAAAAATGCCTGGGTGGTCAGTTTCGGTAAGCATTGCTATCACATCAAGAATGACATGATAGTCAGTGAGCGGGAATTTGATGAAGAAGTACTTTCGCTCATGGCCGACGACCAGCGGAGGCTCTGGGTGAGCAAGAAATACGGCAGGGGGGTGTACGTGTTCGAAGGGAACTGGCTGAAGAACAATGCGCGGCATCTTTTGGACGGGTATACCATCACCAGCATGGCCCAGGACAGGGAAGGGAATTTCTGGATGGGCACCGAGGGCCATGGGGTGTTCTATTCTTCCTGTATCGATTTCAACATGTTTACGCTGCCGGGAGACGACCGCAGGCTCAACGTGATGGATATTGCGATTACAGGTAACCGCATATGGTTCAGCAGCCAGGACAAAGCTTTATATACAGGAAAGCTCGGCAACGGATTGGCCGGTGATCTCCGCAAAGTAAAGATTGAAGGGGTATATGACCGGATCAGGTCCATTGCGGTTGATGAGGATGGCTACCTTTGGTTATCGTCAACGGAACATATCAGGTATGACCCTGCCGGCTTCCCCAGGCCTCCCGATACGGTCATCACCACAACAATAGTCCAGAAAGGCCTGGGCGATACCATTCTCCTGGCGAGCAAGGTATGGGGCCTCTGTATATACAAGGATGGTCAATTACGCTCTTTCACGAAAACAGATTCAACCCGGAGGGTTTATGCCATATGGCACGACAGGGATAAAAGCATCTGGCTGGGGACCCTTTACGGACTGTATCGCTATTCCGGCGGGGTGGAACATTACTTTGGGAATTCATCTCCCCTCCTTGGTGAAAGGATCGGGGCGGTCTGCCGTTTAGGTGAGCTGATGGTGGTTGGCACTTCTGCCTATGGTGTGTTGTTCCTGCGCGGCGACAGCGTGCTGGATCACCTGGCCATGGACGAAGGTCTTATCGGGAATTCGGTGAGGGCCATGTTTGCTCAAAACGATACCGTACTGTGGATCGGGACCAGGGATGGGTTAAACCGTATCAAATTTGATCATACTTACACTCGGTATGAACTTGAAGGTTATGGCGTTAGCGATGGCCTGCCCTCACGCGAGATCAACAGTATCGGCATGCATGACGGTTACATCTGGCTTGGGACAGGAAACGGACTGATCTCATTCGATCCGCTGAAACTGAAACCACATCTTGCACCACCCATGATCAGGATCGAAGGGGTGCAGATCAACGGCAGGGATACCACCCTGAGTGACCACTATGTCCTGGCACATGACCAGAACAACATCAGGGTTAACTTTATGGGGATCAGTTATCGTGCAAGGGAAGGTGTCAGGTACCGCTACATGCTTTCGAATTATCATGACCATATGGTCCAGACGAACAACCCATGGGCCAATTTGCTGAACCTTCCCCCCGGCGACTATACTCTGTATGTGAATGCGGGCAGTGTTCACGGGATATGGAACGAAAACCCTGTGATGATAAGATTTACCATAAGGAAGCATTACACCCAGACCGTAGGTTTCATGATCCTGCTCATTTTCCTTTTCGCTGTTTCCTTTGCAGGGATCTTCCTGTTTTTCAGGCGCCAGCGGATGATCAAGGAAAGAAATACCTTAGAGCTGGCAAAGACCGAGCAGCGGATGTTCAGGTTACAGATGAACCCGCATTTTGTATTCAATGCCCTGCTGGCCATCCAGGGATACATGTACAATAATCAGCCCCACGAAGCCGGCAGGTATCTTACAAGCTTCGCCAAACTGATCAGGCATACCCTTTATGGCTCGACGGAGGATTTCATCCATCTGGATAAGGAGATCGAAGCACTGGAATACTACCTTGATCTGCAGAGGATGCGGTTTAACCGTATGTTTGAATACAGTATTGAGATCAGTGACGAGATCATACCCGAATCCACCCTCATCCCGCCCCTGCTGATCCAGCCTTTCCTCGAGAATGCCATCGAACACGGACTACAGCATAAGGGTGAGGGAGGTAAGCTCAGGCTCATCATCTCCGGGGCTGGCACTATCATTAAAGTGGTTGTGGAGGATAATGGCATCGGGCGTAAAAAATCACAGGAAATGAATAAAAACCGCGATAAACTGCACAAGTCGATGGGACAGGATATTGTCAGCAAAAGGATAGAATCGCTGAATATGATCATGACGCAAAAAATACAACTGGAGATTAACGACCTGCATGATGACAGCGGCAATGCAACAGGTACCCGCGTGGTGTTGCTCCTGCCATTCAGGCACCGATGATATTTTTCCATTCGACTGCCCTGTCGGCGATCAACAGCCTTGATCATCCTCTTACTATTCAAACAGTTTTATTACCTTTACAGCGTCCGGAAATGGGTAGAACAAAACTCCAACTGATATGATCAGGACGATCGTGATCGATGATGAAAAGAATGCCAGGGAGACGATCCTCGGCATGCTGAAGGCCTATTGCCCTGACGTGGAGGTGATCGAAACTGCCGAAAGTGTGAGGAGCGGACTGAAAGTGCTGGAACAGCATAAACCCGACCTGCTGCTCCTCGATATAAAAATGGCAGATGGTACCGGCTTCGACCTGCTGAAAAAACTGGGACACATCAACTTCCTGGTTATCTTCATTACGGCCTTTGAAGAGTTTGCCATAAAAGCCATCAAGTTCAGCGCCCTTGATTATATCCTTAAACCCCTCGACCCGGATGAACTGGCCAATGCGGTCCAGAAAGCCAGGGTGTTGATCGAAAGGGAAAATATGTCGGAAAGATTGCATGCATTGTTTGAGAACCTTGACCTGAACAACACGAAAAAGATCGTGCTCAAGACAGCGGAGAGCGTCCATATCCTTATGCTGAAGGATATCATACGGTGCGAGTCGGAAAAGAACTATACGCATTTCTTTACCGCCGACGGTGAAAGGATCACGGTTTCCAAAACCCTTAAGGATTATAATGAAATACTCAAGGACTTTAATTTTTACCGCGTACACCAGTCCCACCTTATAAACCTGATCCACGTCAAGCGTTATGACAAGCAGGAGGGTGGTATGCTCATCATGGACGATAATTCCAGGGTACCCGTATCTTTCAGAAAGAAGGAAGACCTGATGAAGCTGTTCAGGAGCCTTTAACCTATCAAATGACCATGGCAGAAGAGGGAAAGACAAGGGATAAGGCCAGGGCCGTTTTTTATGATGACCCCTGGCAGTATTTCAATGCCATGCTCAATGATCTTTCGCAGGCCAGGGAGAGCATTTGCATCGAAACCTACAAATACAGTAACGATGCCATCGGCGAACGCTTTCGAAATGTGCTCATACAGAAGGCCAGCAAAGGGGTTAAGGTCAGGCTGTTGATCGATTCATGGGGAGCCCAGGTTTCCCAGTCCTTCTTCCGTGAACTTACGGAAGCCGGGGGAGAAGTCAGGTTCTTCATGAAGATCAAGTTCTTCATCGATCTTTTTACCAAGAATCACCGGCGCAACCACAGGAAGTTCCTGCTTATCGATGACCATATTTCCTATATCGGTTCTGCCAATATTTCGGGCTATTCCCTGAACTGGTGTGAATCCATGCTGAGGCTTGATGATAAAACGCTGAACAAACAATTGCTCAAGGTCTTCAACCAGGATTTCAATCTCTATAACCGTTATACCTTCAAAAAGCCTCACCTGACGAGGCTGATCAGGAGCGGAAATTTCGAGATCATCCGGGATGTGCCTTCCATCACCCGGCAGAAGATCAAAAAGAAGTATGTTGCCATGTTCAGGGCGGCTAACAAACGTGTGGTGGTCGAAAGTCCTTATTTCCTGCCGGGTTTCATGCTGCGCAAAGCCATGACGGATGCCGTGAAGCGCGGGGTGGAAGTGATCGTGATCACGCCCCTCAACTCCGATGTTCACATGGTCGACCTGGTCAGGGGCAGGTACCTGGGCATGCTCCACAGGAACGGGGTGAAATTCCTACTTTATGCCCCGCACAACCTTCATGCAAAACTAATGCTGGTCGACGACAGGACCTTTGCCATCGGTTCGGCAAACTTTGACTACCGCAGTTTCAGGTACCAGCACGAGATCATCATGGTGGGCGAGGACGAGGAGATCAGTAGCCAGATCCTCACCCATATCGATACCTGTATGCAGAACAGTGTCCCTTTTAATTATGATGAATGGCTCAGGAGGCCATTCCTGCAGCGTTTCTTCGAATGGCTGTTCCTTCCTTTTCGACACCTGTTTTAGCTCTTTATTACCATTCTAAATAATTCATGCACGGATAATGCATATCTTTGCAGGGAAACCAGTTAAAATCTCTTTACATTATGGAATCAAAAAAAACGGCAACATTGAGTTCGGCAGAAGCAATGAATTTGGAAGACAGGTACGGCGCTCATAATTACCACCCTTTGCCTGTAGTATTATCAAAAGGGGATGGCGTTTTTGTATGGGATGTGGAAGGAAAGAGGTATTTTGACTTTCTTTCGGCCTATTCGGCAGTAAACCAGGGTCATTGCCACCCGAGGATCGTTCAGGCGCTGACTGACCAGGCCAACACGCTGACGCTTACTTCCAGGGCATTTTACAACGATGTGCTGGGGGTGTATGAAAAATATGTCACCGAATATTTTGGATACGATAAGGTACTGCCCATGAATACCGGGGCCGAAGGCGATGAAACCGCCATCAAGCTGGCGCGCCGCTGGGGATATGACAAGAAAGGCATTCCCGAAAACCAGGCGAAGATCATTGTGTGTGAGAACAATTTCCACGGTCGCACCATCACGGTGATCTCCATGTCGACCGACCCTGATGCGAGGGGAGGTTTCGGCCCCTATACTCCGGGCTTCATCGTGGTACCCTATAACGATATTGCCGCACTTGAAGATGCATTGCAGGATCCGAACGTAGCGGCTTTCCTGGTGGAGCCCATACAGGGAGAGGCCGGCGTGTATGTACCCGACGATGGTTACCTGGCAAAGGCCTATGCCCTCTGCAAAAAGCGCAATGTGCTCTTCATCGCTGACGAAGTCCAGACGGGCATCGCCAGGACAGGCAAGCTGCTGGCCTGCGATCATGAGAATGTAAGGCCCGACATCCTTATCCTGGGCAAGGCCCTCTCGGGGGGTGTCTATCCCGTATCGGCTGTGCTGGCCGACGATGAAGTGATGCTCTGCATCAAACCGGGACAGCATGGATCCACCTTCGGTGGAAACCCTGTGGCAGCAAAGGTTGCCATTGCAGCCCTCGAGGTGATCAGGGAAGAAAAACTGGCCGAGAATGCAGCCAGGCTGGGCGAAGTATTCCGGTCGGAAATGAAAAAGATCCAGTCGGAAATGATCGAAACGGTCCGTGGAAAAGGCCTGCTTAATGCCATCGTGATCAGACCCAAGGGTAATAAGACGGCGTGGGATGTGTGCCTGGCCATGAAGGAAAACGGTGTGCTGGCAAAACCCACCCATGATCATATCATCCGCTTCGCGCCTCCGCTGGTCATCAATGAAGAACAGCTCCATGAGGCCATCGGCCTGATCAGGCAATCGATACTGTCATTCTAGCAGCCGGATCGGGATTACCGGCATACAGGAATAAAAAAGCCCCGCGGTCCTCACCGGCGGGGCTTTTGCAATTAACCCAAATCAAAAATTGTTATTAAGAACTAATAACAACGCCTATGAAAAATAGAGACGCCCTTATAATGCCTTTTCGTAGTTTTCGGCAACGGCCTTCCAGTTCACAACGTTCCAGAATGCATCGATATATTCCGGTCTCCTGTTCTGGTATTTAAGATAATAGGCATGTTCCCACACATCGAGCCCCAGAATGGGAGTGTTGCCGCATCCAATGCCCTTCATGAGGGGATTGTCCTGGTTGGCGGTTGAACATACTTCTAGCTTGCCTGCGGAGTCGGTGCACAACCATGCCCATCCACTCCCGAAACGGTTGGCAGCAGCATTGTTGAACTGATCCCTGAAAGCTTCAAATGATCCGAAAGCATTCATGATGGCTTCGGCCAGCTTGCCCTCGGGCTTCCCGCCTCCGTTGCCACTCATGATGTTCCAGAACAAGGTATGATTGAAGAAACCGCCCCCGTTGTTCCTTACGGCAACAGGCTGGTTCTCAATATCCCTGAAAATGTCGACCAGGTCCATACCGGCCGCCGGGGTTCCCTCGATGGCTGCAATGAACTTGTCGAAATATGCCTTGTGATGCTTGGTATAATGGATCTCCATGGTCCTTGCATCGATATGCGGTTCCAGTGCGTTGAAGTCGTATGGCAGGTCGGGAAAATTAAATTTACTCATTGTTACAAAAGTTTTTATGGTTATTATTTGGATTCATTATAAATAACAATAAAAACATAAAAAAGTTCAGGGGATCATCACGATTTTCCGGTTCCGTATTGGATGGAAATGTCGTTGTTATCAGAAGTTCACTGCCAGGCGCAGGTTGAACAGGCGGGGGGTGAGGTAATTCGGTACGGCATATTCGCGTCCGTCCTTATCCTTCACCCAGATGTAGGAAATGGTATTCGAGATCTGGAAAAGGTTGAACACCTCGAGGCTGATCCAGGAAGACTCAATGAACCGGAGGGGATTTTTGGGTCCGAAGCTGGTATGCGCACCAATGAGCTGTTTGGAAAAGCCAATGTCGACCCGCCGGTAGGGAGGGATGCGGTAAACATGCTCATATTTCGGCGAGTTGGGTGGCCCGAAGGGGACCCTGCTCCCGAAAATGAGTTTGATATGCATTCTCCAGGTGGGATTGCGGGGGATATAGTCCTGGAAGAACAATGCAAAGTTCACATGCTGGTCGGTTGGCCGGGGGATATAACCGGGGAAGATCTCTGCACTGTCAACAACCACCTGGTCTTCGGTATAGCCAGGGATGATCTCCTCACCATCCTCATTGTAGTATTCCCAGTAATGATCCCCCTCAATGTCTTCCATCGTCTTGAGCAGCGAGAGGCTTGCCCATGATTCGATGCCCCTGATGAACTCGCCGTTCACCTTCAGGTCAAGTCCATAGGCAAAACCGTTGGAAAGGTTGTCGCCATAGTACCTGATCCTGACATTGTCGACCGTATAAGGCACCAGATCGTCGAGGATTTTGTAGTAGGCCTCTGCGACAAACTTAAATGGCCTGTTCCATGCCATGAAATCCCAGTCCATGCCGGCCACGAAATGGATGGATTTCTGTGCCCTCACCTCCGGATTGATGCGTCCCTCCAGGTCTCTCAGTTCTCGGTAAAACGGGGGCTGCTGGTAATATCCTGCCGAGAAACGGAAAAGGATATCATTCTTCCACCTGGGCTGGACCGATAGTGTGGCCCTCGGGCTGAAGATGAACTGTCTGTTTACATCCCAGTAACTTATCCTGGCCCCTGCCACAAGATAGGCGTTGGCCTCGCCGAACCTGATGTTCCATGTATTCTGGGCGAAGGCCGAAAAACGGTTCGAATGAAAGGCCGTATCCGTGCGGTAAGCAGAGAACATCTCCAGCCGGGGATTGAACACGGGTGCCGGGTCCCCGACAGTGAACGGGGGTTCGGGGATGGTGTAGCCGGCCGAATCGACCAGTTCCCACTCGTTGAGCTTATCATTGATGATCTCGTGCTGGTAACTTGCGCCCCACTGCACATAGTGCTTGCCAAGGTCGAGATAGCCCTTATGCTCCAAATTGTAAACACTTGCCTGCAGATAGTTCCTGGCATGGTCGAGAAAACCGCCTACACCCTGTGCCTCCACCACATCGCCAAATTGTTCGTCGCCGATCTGGTTTTCGAGCCTGCCGATATAGTATTCGCCCAGGATGTCGAAAGTCTCGCTCTCCCGTGTCTGGAAAGCCGATCCGATGAACTGCAGCTTGAGTTTTTCCACGGGGTAATAATCAAGGCTCAGGGCGCCCATATAGTTCTCGAAGCGGTCGAGTTCCTGCCCTTCGAAATAAATGTTCAGCCGGTATGCTTCCTGCACCGTTCCGAATTCCGTTTGCCTGCTGGAGGGCTCTACGCGATATGAATTCCTTGCATAGTTGCCAAGGAACGACAGTTCCATTTTCGGGTTGATCCGGTATGAGAAAAGGGTCTGCACGTCGGCAAAATTGGGTTTATAATCCCCTTCTGTTTCCAGCGCGCTCAGCACGTATGAATTCGACTTGTACCTTGCTCCTGCCAGGTAGGTGAATTTCCGGTTACCGGAGATCCCTTCCACATGGGCTTCGGCACCAAGCAAACTGGCCTGGAACGATCCACCGATCGTGGTCGGTTTCTTATACTGTATGTCCAGGACCGACGACATCTTATCTCCGTATTTGGCTTCAAATCCCCCGGCGGAGAACAGGATTGAGCCAACAAGGGCGGAGTTCACAAAGCTGAGGCCCTCTTGCTGTCCTGAACGGATCAGGAAAGGCCTGTAGATCTCTATACCGTTCACATACACGAGGTTTTCATCGAAATTCCCGCCCCGCACCGAGTATTGCGAACTCAACTCATTCCTGCTGGTCACCCCCGGCATGGTCTTGATGATGTCTTCCACACCGCCGGCAAGGGTAGGGATCTGTGTGGCGATCTTCGGATCGAGCCGCTGCAGGTTGGTATGCCTGATCTGCTTGTCGACCACTTCAATGTCGGGAAGTTGCTCGGCCGAAATTTCCATGACCACGTCGAGCTGTTCGCGTTGCCCTGGCTGAAGAAAAACCCTGAACATCCGCTTTTCGTACCCGATGAACGACACCACCAGCGTAAGCTCGGTATCGGCCGGTACCGATAGTTCGAACCGGCCACGGCTGTCGGTAGCCACACCGCCGGCATAACCTGTAACGGCCACGTTTGCATATTCAACAGCCTTGCCGCCCTCATCCTTTACGGTGCCGAAGACCACGGCCTTCTCCTGCGAAAATGAGAAGAGCACTGACAGGCCCAGGATCAGCGTAAGGATAAGATTTTTTATGTGTTGATGGATCATCCGTGCTGTTCTGGCTTAGGGTTCATTCTCGGGTTTGCGCTTGAAATCCCCGTCTTTCCATGCTTTGATGAACTTGGCCCATGCAAAGGGATTCAGGATAGAGATGGGCTGGGTTTGCCCGTTATAGTACAACTTGTCGACCTGCCGCTGGACCATGTATTTATAATTGATGCTCCCTTCGGCAGGCATGTTGCGTGACTTGGCCAGCATCTGCCTTGAGTCGAGGTTCTTGCGTGCGATCTCCAGATCGTCGTCGGGGATCTCCAGGGTAAGGAAAGCTTCCTTGAACTGTTCTTTGGTAGGCCAGGGATAGATCACCGTTTCGGTGAGGTAAATGGTGTCGGCCGACATCACCTGTATCATCGAATAACGGTTGTTGTTGATGGTATCGGGGATGATGAATTTGCCGGGTTTGAAGCCCACAGCTGAAAATTGCACCGTATCCTGCTTCTTGGCGACAAAAGAGAAGTACCCGCTGAAATCGCTTACGGTGCCCCGCATGCTGTTGGTCACGATGATATGTGCCAGGGGGATGGGCCTCAGGCTGTCGGAGGTCAGGATCACACCTGAGAACTGCACGAGCTCGCCGGTATCATAATCTTCCGCTTCCTGTGCGGATAATGTACAGGTGAACAAAAGCATCGGCAGGAACAACCCCAGGGTGGCAAGATCTTTCATGCTGTGCAAAAATAACCTAAATGCATTTATTGTAAAAAATAACGTTTTCCGGGCCTCATTATTTTAAGATAAGCAAGGGAGCAGGATCATGGATAAAAAAAATGCTGCCATGGTACCATGGCAGCATGCAGATATCTTTTAGCGGGTTATCAGCCCTTATAAAATCCCTTTTCCCTGGCATCCTTAAGTGCCTCGGTGATCCCGACCTTGTTGATGGTGCGGATGCCGGCTGCTGAAACCTTCAGCGTGACCCACCTGTCTTCTTCCGGGATATAAAATTTCTTGGTCTGCAGGTTAGGGTAGAACTTTCTCTTGGTCTTTATGTTGGAGTGTGAAACACTATTCCCCACGATCATTTTCTTTCCTGTTATTTCGCAAATTCTTGACATCCTCTTATGCTTTACGGTTTAGCCTTCAAAAAACGGAGTGCAAAGAACGGAATTTTTTTTCAATTATTCAAACGAAACCCAAAAAATATTAGCCTGCCAACCATCAGGGTATAAATATTGTCTACATTTATATATAAAATCACACGACCATGCGCTTTGTGCCTAAATTCAACCTCCGGAAAGAGAAGGAATGGTTTCTTTCGCGGCGTCCGTCGGGGAAGGCCATGTTCATCCTGCTCGGTATTGTATCGACCATATGGTTTATTGTCAGGGTGGTGCCCAGGCCCAGCCGGGCATCATATCCATGCATGCAGGCGGCAGC
>JAXGTH010000003.1:0-51837 GCA_040775045.1 Bacteroidales bacterium | reverse complement strand
CGTTGACGATCATGTCGCGGATCATCCCTTCGGGCAGGAGAGCAGCGACTTCCCTCCCGGCATATTCCACCAGCATCTCTATCCATTGCATGGGGTAGGAGCCAACAAGGAATGTTGCTTCAAACATGATCCACATGAAGAGGAAAAAGATAGGGTAGCTGAGGTAACGACTCGTAATGAATTTGTCGATGAAACGTGATCGCCTGCCCTTTTCCTTTTTCCCTGCCCTGAAGGTCTCCCTGAGCGCCCCTTCGATGAACCCGTACCTGGCGTCGGTGATCAGTGTTTCAGTATCTTCCCTGTGAAGGCTTTCGAGTTTCCTGATCTCCTTTTCGGCCAATCCCCTGATCTCGCCATAGTTTGTCTTGGCCGTCAATACCTTGCATACGTCGTCGTCCTTTTCAAGTAGTTTCAGTGCGTAATAGCGCGGAGCTGCCGGGTCAGTCGTGCTTTTGTCCTCAAGTACAAGTTCCTGCAGCCTTCCGATGGCTTCTTCGATGTCCTGGCCATAATTGATGTGGATATGCCTCACATCAGGCTCCCTGTCTTCATAAACCTCGATAACTTTACGGAACAACTCTCGTATCCCTTTCCTCCGTGAACCGACTGTAGGAACGAAAGGAATGCCCAGCAGCCGCCCCATGGCCTTGTAATTGAACCAGTCGCCCTTGTCGATCATTTCATCGTGCATGTTAAGGGCGACCACCACCCGGATATCCATATCGATGAGCTGGGTGGTGAGATAGAGATTCCGTTCCAGGTTGGAGGCATCGACCACATTGATCACGATATCGGGCATTTTTTCACGCAGGTGCTCCCTCACGAAAAGCTCTTCGGGCGTATAATGTGTCAGGGAATAGGTTCCCGGCAGGTCGGTAAGGTTAAAGGTATACGAATCAAGGGTGAACCGGGCCATCTTGGAGTCGACGGTCACCCCGCCGTAATTCCCGGTCATTTGTTTCGAACGGGAGGCAAAGTTGAATATAGTGGTCTTTCCACTGTTTGGGTTCCCTACCAGGGCAACGTCGATGGTTCTCCCTTTTTCGTGTGCTATCTTCTTCAGTGGATCGGCGGCGATAACCCCTTCGAAATGCCGCTCTCTAGCCTTTTTAGGGATCTCGTCTTCGGTAGCCACTTCAATAAGCGCAGCTTCGCTGCGGCGCAGACTGACCTCGTAGCCCATCACCCTGTAATCGACCGGATCCCTGAGCGGTGCGCTGCGAACGACCGTCACTTCCTTGCCCCTGATGAATCCCATTTCTCCAATGCGTTTTCTGAATGCACCGCGGCCGCGTATCTTTGTGATGATACCCTTAGCGCCGGTTTCCAGATCACGCAAACTGGTCATTATCTTTAATTTAGATTAAATAAAAACAGACAAAGATATTGAATATGGTTCATATGCCATACAAAACTCATTCTAAACTTTGTCTAAATAAGTAGGTTGTGCTCAGTCCAGGTCGGAATAATCCTCCTCAAGGTAGCTGCTGTAGAGCAAATGGTGCGCATGTTTCTGCACCCGGATGATCTTATATCCCCAGTTGGTCTGAAAGAGGTACCTGCATTCGACCACTGCATTGATGATCGCATCGCCGGTATTCTTGCTGTAGAGGAAGACAAAATCCTTCAGGTCCTGATAAATATCGCTCAGGCATTCGGCCATGCTGCCCTTGCTGATCTCATCGCCCTGGAAATAGTGTTCATCGATATACCAGAATTCATCGTCCCTTCCAAATTTGTTCCTGAGTTCATTGAAGATGTTTTCCCATACCTCTGCCGTAACGTAGCGTTCATAGGCTTCGGGATTGGCAGGGTTGAGCTCGGGCAGGAGCGATCCTTTCAGGTATAACAACGGAGCAATACGATGCAGGTATTGAATGATCTCGGGTTTTTCGTAATCGTAGGCTTTTTCGATGAACATGCAGTACTCATTGGCAACCGCCAGCATTTCTACGATCTGTTTCTTCGGGCTGTTTGCTTCCTCTTTTTCGCTCATTGTACCGTAAGGGTGTTGTTCCGGCATCTGACATGGCAGTGGCCGGGTTTCCGGCAAATTTCATAATAATATTTTGAAATCAGCTTCTTAATGCCTATTTTTATGCTGTTCGCGGGTTTTATGGAACTATTCGATTTAAAAAAGAAGCTGCTGGAGGCTTGTTTCCACGAAGTGGACCAACGGGCCGCATCACTGCGCAGGGTCATGGAAGAAGCGCAGCAGAGTGCCAATGAATATGGTCAGCCCAAGGATCGCTATGATTCATATCGTACGCAGCTTCTGAGGAAACGCGACATGTTCGGGCAGCAGCTCCAGAAGATACTGGAACAGCGCCATATCCTGGAAAAGGTCAACACGGAAAAGCGTTGCCCGGTTGTTGAATTCGGGGCACTGGTGGATACGGGTGATCAGATAGTCTTTGTATCTGTCGGCCTTGGAAGGATCGAACACGATGGAAAGGAATATTTTGTGATCTCACCGGCTGTGCCTTTCTATATAGCCATGGAAGGGAAAAGCGCAGGGGAAACCTTCGATTTTCGTGGTAAGTCATTAAGAATAAATCAGATCGCATGAGGTTTTCTAGCGATAGGGCAGCGTTCCCGGCTGGCCGGGCAGGAAATTGTTGAAAACAGGTGTCGGGATACCCCCGGCATCAAACCTGAAGTTTTTCTGGTCGGCAGGACTGTTTGGGAAAAATGAAATGCTGATTTCCAGTGCATCGAATACCAGGTTATCATTTTTGATCCTTACCCCGAGCCCGAATCCTGAATACAGTTGTTTATCCAGGATATAGTTTTCCTCCTTTCCGATCACCCCGATGGCAGCGTAAGCAAAGAAAACAAATCGGAATCCAAGGAAGACCCATGGAGTGAAAACCACGGGTTCAACCTGGAAGCTCAGCCGCTGGTTGCCGGTCACCGCTTCGCTGCTAAACCCTTTAATGCCATTATTCCCGTCGAATCTCAGATAATCTTCGGCAGCCCTGTTGATCCCCCTGTCGTAGGTAATATAGGAAAAGATCCTCACCTTGTTGTGCCTGATCCTGAAAAGTTCCGAGGAATAATTGACCGTACATTCTATCAGCCCTTCTTCGATCCGGCCATTGCGGATATATCCTCCCGAGCCTATACCGGCATAGAGGTAACCTGCCCGCGGTATATAATCGCTGGCAGAAATATAGAACCCTGAATAGAACCGGTTGTATCGTTCGCCCGCTTCAAATCCCCCGAGCAGGTTGAGCATGAAGCCATAAGGGATGTTTTCGGTCCGCCCGAATTCATAGAAGTAATTGGAGGTATAGAAATTATTCCTGGATAAGGAAAGGTTCCCGAGGAAAAGCGTGAAATTGCGATGATTCGCCGTGTCGTCACCAATAAGTTCCGGTCGACTGACATACTGCCGGTTAAGTATCGAAATCCCAGGGGTTATATAGATATTGTGCATGAGGCTGTTTTCTTTATCTTTCAGGTCAAATGCATGGCCGAGAAACAACTGCTGTATCTCCATTTCATAGTCTGAAATGCCCGGTACGGAATCCAGTCCATTGCTTTCTTCCTCCCAAGAATAGCGCGCATACTGCATACCAAGCCCTGTATTGATGGAAGGGGGGAGGTATCCCCTGGTAAACCCGATCGAATATTTATGTGTATCGTCGATCAGGTCGTAGGCAATGTTCCCCGTGATGAAGGAACCGTTGATGTTCGGAATAGTGTAACTCCCGTGCTCAAAACGGGCCAGCGGCTGTCGATCGGCGATAAACGAAGCCTCGCCCTGGATGTGGTGTCCCAGGCCGTAAAGGTTCTCATTCCACAATTTGATGGTAACATTGTTATACGACTTGATGATAGGGTTGATTCCCACTGAGAATTTATCCTTCGTGATCACCACGATATCGACCGAATCGCTGTTTTCATCCGGTACGACCACGAAACGGGTATCGTCTATATAACTCAGGTTACGGATCAGGAGTTCATTGTCGGATATGGCCAGCGGGTCGAGCAGCTCGCCCTCGCTGATCAGCAGGTTGTCGCGAAGGATATACGAACGTGTTTTGATATGCAGTGCATTTCCCACTTTACCAGCAGTAGTGTACGGTTGCCCGGCGGTATCATAAATACCCGGGCCAAAAGGCTCCAGGGTCATGAACCGGATATCCCTGATCACTTTTCCCTCATACTGTTTAAAGGGCTTCGTGCTTTCCTTCAGCTTTTCACCTCCCTGCTCCGGGCCATCACCCGGATCAACGAACGTAAGGTTGTATAAGGGTTGCAGGAACCTGCTCTTCCCCATTCGCTGTCGGATTTCACGGTAGGTTCCCGCATCATTCAGGGGCGGATATCTCGATACCATATATTCCAGGTTCCCGGGAACCAGGAGCATGGTGTCGTTCTGAACGAAAAAGTTGGTATCACTGGCAATGAAGAAGCGGTTCCCTTTTACACGGACTTTCATTAAGGAGTCGGACGGCTGGACAACCTGCCCCGTGAGAAGGGCAGGGAAGGTCAACAGCATTAAAGAGGCCAGGATGGCAGCAGGCCGGGCCTTTATGATCCGCATGGCTGGCATAGAACAAATTTACATATTCAAGCCGGTGATGACAAATCCTTTTCGGCCCGTGGATCAAAATCCGGAGGACTGATTTTCAATAAAAGGAATGAATATTAAAAATTTACAAATGTAATTACATATGTAAACAAGCAGGTGTAATCTATTGATCTATAAGCGCATTTACAATTCACCAAAATAACATAGAATTATCGTGTTCAGCACATTTATCCGACAATTGTAAAAATGCTTGAAAACACAGGCAAAAACAATTTATAAAAGCAGATAATCAGCTAAATATAAAATTCATATAAAGTAAAGGTATAAGTAGGCATGGAGTATTATAGATAATGAATAAATAATTATAATATATTGAAATACAATGATATAAAATGTAGTGTTTTATAAGCATATAAAAATTACAAATGTGAATAACAGTTAATTACACATGTAATCCCGCATTGTTGTACATTTGTAAATAAATGCTTGTCGGATTTTAATTATGTAAACGATGCTAGAGAGGATATCACAGTTGATAAGATCAAAGAAATTGACGGCTTCGCAGTTTGCCGACGAGGTGGGTGTTCAGCCTTCAAGTGTATCTCATGTCTTGTCGGGACGCAACAAACCCAGTCTTGATTTTGTCACCAAGATCATCCTGGCCTACCCGGATGTTGATCCGGAATGGCTCTTGACCGGAAAGGGAAGTATGTTTTCGGGAGATGTTGAAGCGGCTGACAGGCCTGCCGTTGCCGGGGGAGGGCAAACCACCATGGAACTGGGCGAAACGCTTAGCAGCAGCGGCGGAGCGCGTAAAAGCGCGAATATCAGGGAAGAAGATCCGGCGCCAACCAGAACGGCCACAGCCGGGAAACGGGTGGCAGGGGAGCAAAAAAAGGCCGACAGGATCGTGATATTCTACGCTGACGGCACTTTTCGGGCTTATTCGCCCGCTGAATGATCTCAGTGACGCTCGGTGGCAGCGAAGAAGAAGTTACATTCAATAGCTGCATTCTCATCGCTGTCGGAGCCGTGTACGGCATTTTCGCCGAGGGAGGTGCCATAAAGCTTGCGAATCGTGCCATCAGCTGCTTCTGCAGGGTTTGTGGCGCCAATGTAATTGCGCCAGGCCTCCACCGCATTCTCTTTTTCGAGTATAGCTGCAACAATGGGCCCCGACGACATGAAGGCAGTCAACTCATCATAAAATGGCCGGTCCTTGTGCACTGCATAAAAGGCTTTTGCCTGCTCAAGGCTCAGCCTTGTGTATTTCATGGCTCTGATGGTAAATCCGCCTTCGGCGACCTTGGCCAGTATAGGTCCGATAAACCCTTTGCGCACTGCAGTGGGCTTGATCATCATCAGGGTCTTGTTTCCGCTCATATCGATGTGTTTAAATTTTTGTGTATTGATCGGGCAAAAATAATAATATCTGCTATCCGTTACATGATTAATGCCCCCTTTTGAGTAATTTAGTGATCATAAACTTAATAATACAGCTTTTTGAAGATCAACAATATTAAAGAAATAACCAGGTTGCTGGAAGATTCCGACCGTATACTGGTGGTCACACATACCAATCCCGATGGTGATGCCATCGGGTCTTCACTGGCCATGTTCCACTACCTGCAAGCACTTGGCAAGAAAGCGAGCGTTGTGGTCCCGAACAAATACCCGGCCTTCATTTCATGGCTGCCGGGCGATGAACACGTGATCGTGTGCGAAGAAAACCACAAGGCTGCAGCACAGGCATTCGGGGATGCACAACTGGTCTTCTGCCTTGACTTCAATGCCATCCGTCGTTCAGGCAGCCTACAGGAACTTATCGCTGCATCACCGGCTCCCAGGGTGATGATCGACCATCATCCTGAACCGGTCGTGGAAGATTTCACGTATATGTATGGTACTACGGTAACTTCTTCGACAGCGGAGCTGATCTATGATTTCATCATGGAAGCCGGCCACGGGAACCTGATCTCAAAAGAGATCGCCACCTCCCTGTTCGTCGGCATTATGACAGATACAGGGTCCTTCAGCTTCGCCTGCAACCGCCCGGAAACATTCCAGGCCACCGCCGGATTACTGAAGACAGGCATAGATGCGGAATACATACACAGGAAGGTTTACGACACTTTTTCGGAAGACAGGCTGCGCCTGCTTGGTTTTTCGCTCAGCGAGAAGCTCGTTGTGCTCGGTGAATATGCCACGGCCTATATTTCCTTGTCGATGAATGAACTGAAACGTTTTAATTTCCAGGTTGGCGATACGGAAGGCATCGTGAACTATGCCCTGTCGATCCGGGGCATTGCCATGGCCGTACTGCTGACCGAGCGGAAGGGCAGGATCAGGCTTTCGTTCAGGTCGAAAGGTAATTTCTCGGTCAACGATCTGGCGCGGGAACACTTTCAGGGGGGCGGTCACCTTAATGCTGCAGGAGGCGATGCATACGACAGCCTGGACAACACCATTGCCAGGCTGCTGGGGATCCTGCCCCAATACCGTGATGCTCTGCTTGAAACCGGAAAAGAATAGCAGATATGATAATGAATGTTCGAATGGCCCTCTCCATGATGCTGCTGTCGGCCCTCCTGTTTACGGCCTGCAGGAATGAACCCGGAAATGGGCAGAAGATCGATCCACGCGAGTTAAAAGAGCCTCTTATGGAGGCGAACAGGCATGTGGTGAAGACAGAGAACCAGCACATAGAGGATTTCCTGCGCCGCTACCAATGGGACATGACCGAAACAGGCAGCGGCCTGCGGTACATGATCTATGAGAACGGAAAAGGAGAGCGGGCTGCGAGGGGAAGGCTGGCAAGGATAAACTACACGGTGAGATTCCTCACGGGGGATGTGGTGTATTCATCGGAAAAAGATGGACAGCTTAGCTTTGTTATAGGGAAAGGCGAGGTAATCAGCGGGTTGGAAGAAGGGATTTTATTGATGGATGTTGGCGACAAAGCGAAATTTGTCATACCTTCGCACCTTGCCTACGGACTGGTCGGCGATGGAAGACTGATATCCGGAAAAGCCACACTGATCTATGATGTTGAGCTAACAGATTTGCAGTAACAGAAATTTCTAAACCTATTGAAATGAATCATCTTAAAAAAATTACGGTCATGCTCATGGCCGTTGTGCTTGTAACCGCCTGCGGTGACGGTTATAAGACAAGTGAAACGGGACTGGAATATAAATTCCACGTCAAGAATGAAGGCGAAAGCCCCAAAGTCGGGGATTTCATCACGATCGATATGTATTACGGTACAGACGACAGCATTCTGTTCGACAGTAAAAACATACCCGGAGGCCTGACCTTCCCGCTTGATTCCCCTTATTTTGATGGCGATCTTTATGATGGCATCATGATGATGGCCATCGGCGACAGTGCATCATTCAAAATGAGCGCAGATTCTTTTTATCTCGTCATCGCAAGGGCACCCTCGCTTCCTCCTTTTATTGAACCGGGAAGTTCCCTGACCTTCGAAGTAAAACTGAATGATTTCAAAACGGCTGAGCAGGTTCAGCAGGAAGAGGCAGAGGCGCTTGAAAGGAGGAGGACAGAGGCTGAAAATGAGCTTGCCACCTACCTTGCGGAGAATAACATCACAACCGAACCGCTGGAATCAGGACTGATCTTCATTGAAGAGAAGAGAGGCAGTGGTCGTCAGCCGCAGGCTGACGAGATGGTCAGCGTGAACCTTACGGTGAAATTACTCGACGGTACAAAAATATTTTCAACCGAAGATCGAGGAGAACCCTTTGAGTACCAGTACGGAAAGAATTTCGATACAAAGGGGCTGGAAGAAGGTGTCGGCATGCTCCGCAAGGGAGGCAAAGCCACCCTCATCGTTCCCTCGCAGATCGCATACGGGGCTGAAGAGAAAGGACAGATGATCAAACCATACTCCACCATCGTTTATGAGGTGGAACTCCTCGGTATGCGTTCAAAAGAAGCTTATGACAAGGAGCGGAAGGAAAAACAGGCGCAGCAGCAGGCATTACAGGACCAGCGCCGTAACAACGAAAAGTCCCAGCGTGACAAATACCTGAAGGACAACAACATTACTGTGGCCCCCACGGCTTCCGGACTCTATTATATCGAAACGGAGAAAGGCACAGGCAAGCAAGCCAAACCCGGCAATACGGTAAATGTTCATTATACAGGCAGACTCCTAGATGGAACAGTTTTCGATTCATCCATCGAGCGCGGGCAGCCGTTCTCATTCAGGCTTGGCGTTGGCGAGGTGATCAAGGGATGGGACGAAGGCATTGCCCTGATGAACGAAGGTGGTAAGGCTACCCTGATCATCCCGAGCGAGATCGCATACGGGGCCCGCGATGCTGGCCAGATACCCCCATACTCCACCCTGGTATTCGATGTTGAGTTGATCAGCGTAGAAGAAGCGCAGTAAGATACCCCGATAGATCAATTGAAGGCTGTCCCACAGATTCCTTTTCCGGAAGGACTGTGGGACAGCTTTTTTTATTTGCCTGCATGCCGTACGATAAACCATGGATTCAGGAGTTCCGGTTTGTTATACCGGAGTCTTTCCCCAGTAGTGGCATCGACCACAACAGCCCCGGCAGCTTCTGCCACGGCCTGCCCGGCAGCGGTATCCCATTCCATGGTGGGAGCAAAACGGGGATAGATGTCTGCTCTGCCTTCGGCTACCATACAGATCTTCAGGGAACTGCCACGCGACATGAAATCGATATGTCCGTGCGATTTTCTCAATTCCAGTATGAATGCTTCCGTTTCGCTGTTCATATGTGAGCGGCTGCCCACAACGGTGTAGCTCCTTTTGCCGTGTTCGGACTGCAGGCGCTGCCCGCTTCCCAGGAAGGACCCCATCCCCGAGGATCTTTCCAGCAGTTTTTCAGCACCGGAAAATTTAAAGGCCCCGGCAACCCCCATGCCCAGGTAAAGTTCATCCGTAACGGGGATATAGATCACGCCGGCACAGGGAAATCCACCTTCAATATATGCGATATTTACGGTAAAATCGCCGTTTCGGTTTACGAATTCCTTCGTGCCATCCAACGGGTCTACCAACCAGAAAGCGTTCCACGACGACCTCTTGCTCCAGGGGATTTCCCGTCCTTCCTCGCTCAGGATGGGCAAACCTGTATTTATAAGGGCTTGTGTGATGAGCGCATGCGATGCCATATCGGCCCTGGTGAGCGGGCTCTTGTCGGCTTTGCTGCTAACTGAAAAGTCGGATCCGTATATGTCGAGGATGGCTTTCCCCGCTTTTATGGAGACCTTTACCGCTTCCCACATGAGCATGTTCATGCGTTGATCATCAGGCATGGTATTCATGATCAGTTCTCCTTCATTTTTGCCAGCATTTCTTCCATCTCCATCATTTCGTCGCGGAGTCTCGCAGCCTCTACGAAATTAAGTTCCCTGACCACCTGCTCGATCTCCTTTCTTGTCCTGAGAATGGCTTTTTCAAGCTGGTTTTGGTCCATATACCTGATCACGGGATCGGCGGCAAGATCTGCTTTTGCTTTTTCCACATAGGCTCCTTTCTCTCTTTTCATGGCATCGGCGACAGCCGTCTGTCCCATGATCGCCTCCACCGACCTCCTTATCGATGCCGGGGTGATGCGGTGTTCTTCATTGTATTTCAGCTGTTTGTCTCTTCTTCTGTCAGTTTCGTCAATGGTCTTCTGCATCGATTCCGTGATCCTGTCGGCATACATGATCACCTTGCTCTCCAGGTTCCTGGCTGCACGGCCTGCCGTTTGCGTGAGTGAACGTTCAGAACGCAGGAAGCCTTCCTTGTCGGCATCGAGGATGGCCACCAGTGCCACTTCCGGCAGGTCGAGTCCTTCCCTCAAGAGGTTTACGCCGATCAGCACATCGAATTCACCAAGCCTCAAGCCCCTCATGATCTCCACCCGGTCAAGGGTATCCACCTCGGAGTGGATATACCGGCACTTAATGCTGAGGTCAGAAAGGTATTTTGTGAGCTCTTCGGCCATTCTTTTTGTGAGGGTAGTCACCAGCACGCGGTCGCCCTTGCCGATCACCCTGTCGATCTCTTCAAGGAGGTCGTCGATCTGGTTTGCGCTTGGCCTGACTTCGATCTCCGGGTCGAGGAGACCGGTGGGACGGATAAGCTGTTCCACCACAACACCTTCTGACCGCTGCAGCTCATAATCGGCCGGCGTGGCGCTCACATAGATCGTCTGGCCGGTTACACGTTCGAACTCGTCGAATTTCAGCGGCCTGTTGTCGAGGGCCGAAGGGAGCCTGAACCCGTATTCGACCAGCGTCTGCTTTCTTGACCTGTCGCCCCCGTACATGGCCCTGATCTGAGGTATGGTCACATGGCTTTCGTCGATGATCAGAAGAAAATCGTCGGGGAAATAGTCGATCAGGCAGAACGGCCTGGAGCCGGGTGCCCTGCCGTCGAAATACCTGGAATAGTTTTCAATTCCCGAACAATACCCCAGCTCACGCATCATTTCAATGTCGTAGGATACCCTGTCCTCCAGTCTCTTGGCTTCCAGATGCTTGCCCGATTCCTTAAAGTATGCTACCTGGCGGACCATGTCGTCCTGTATCTCCATAAGGGCATCCTTCATCTTATCCTGCGAGGTCACAAAAACATTGGCGGGATAGATGGCGATGCTGTCGGGCCTGCTCATGCTCTTGCCATTGACGGGGTCGAAGGTTTCAATACTTTCTATTTCATCGCCAAAGAAGATGATCCTGAAGGCAAAATCAGCATAAGCGGGAAAGATATCTACCGTATCCCCCCTGACCCTGAAGCGACCCCTGCTGAAATCGCTCTCGGTCCTCGAATACAGGCTGTTGACGAGCTGGAACAGGAACTTGTTGCGGGCAACCTTTTCGCCCACGGCTATGCGGATCACATTCCGGGTAAAATCATCAGGATTTCCGATGCCGTAGATACAGGATACCGAAGACACCACGATCACGTCCCTGCGCCCCGAAAGCAGGCTTGATGAAGTACTGAGCCGCAGCTTGTCGATCTCTTCATTGATCGACAGGTCTTTCTCAATATAGGTGTTGGTAACCGGGATGTATGCTTCGGGCTGGTAGTAGTCGTAATATGAAACGAAATATTCAACCGCATTCTCAGGGAAGAACTGCCTGAATTCACCGTAGAGCTGGGCCGCCAGGGTCTTGTTATGGCTGAGCACCAGTGCCGGCCTGTCCACTTCGCTGAGCATATTGGCAATGGTGAAGGTCTTTCCTGATCCCGTGACACCCAGCAATACCTGTGCGGGGTCACCTCTTCCGATGCCTTCCACCAGTTGCCTGATGGCCTCCGGCTGGTCGCCCGTGGGCCGGAAATCGGAAATGAGCTTCAATTTCATGGGATGGATTTTTGCAAAAATAGCAAATTAAACCCAGCACCCCTTCCGTGCTGCAATGAGGCCTAACATTTCGTGAAAATACCGTCGTGAGAGGATGATCAATCGCCCCTGACCGTGATTATGGCGCTGATGGGATAGTGATCGGACTGCCTGATCCCGTGAACCTTAAAATCATGTGATGTGAGGTGTGGGGAGGTAAGGATGAAATCGATACGCAGGGGAGGGAGTTTACCCGAAAAAGTGTTTCCCAGGCCCCGGCCTGACTGCACGAAAGCATCAACAAGACCTCTTGATATTTTGTGATAGGCGTATGACAGGGGAGTATCGTTGAAATCGCCGCACACGATCACAGGGTAAGGGCTGGTTGACAGACTGCTGACCACCACGCTAGCCTGCCTGGATCGCTTGATAAAAGCATGGTGCAACTTCCTGGTAATCCTCCGCGAACCTTCGCCAATCAAACCCTGCTCTGCCTTGCCCTTGCTCACCTCTTCCACAAAGCGGTAATCGCTTTGCTGAAACCTGATCGATTCAAGATGAAGGTTATAGATCCTGATCGTATCGCCATGGATCAATAGGTCGGCATAGAAGCCAAAGTTATGGTCTTCACCAGGCAGGGAAAGGGCTCGGGTACCGGTTGCGGGAAACCGGCTCAGGATGACCAGGGCATAGGTCCGGCCTGAAGGGCGCGCAAAGTAATCTGCATGATAGCAGTACTCATATCCGGTAAGCGATCTGAGGTTTTCCAGTGCACCTTCCGAACCGGTGCCCATTCCCGAAAACTCCTGTATGCAGGTAATATCAGCCTTCTCTGAAGTAATAAAATCCAGTATGGCATTCCGTACACCGGCCTTTTCCTCTCCGTCGTTGCTGTGAGCCATATTCTGCACGTTGTAGCTCAATACTGAAACGCTTTTTTCGTCGGGTGCAGGCTCCCCCGGGAATAGTTGTATATATCTTGTCAGGGGCTGGAAGCCGGCAGCAAGGATGATGACCGAGAGCAGAAGCCTGCGCCTGAGCCTGATCAGCCAGTACAAAACGAAAAGAATGTTGAGCAATAACAGGATCGGGTATGCCAGTCCAAGAAAAGCAAAAAGCGTGGTAATTGCAGGATCAACATAATAGGAGAAGTAGGAGGCCAATAGGGATATGGCGGCAAGGATATTGATGATCCACAATATCCGGCCTATGATCCCGGGTCTTTTTCGTTCCTTACTCCTGCTAACCATAAAAGGGATAAGCTAGTAATGCAACATTTTAAGGTACGACACTGAATTTCCCGCCAGTACTTTGAGGGTGTAGATCCCGGGGGCAAGCTCCGTGCCTGACCACCGGTAATGGTGGATGCCTTCGTCCATCATCTGGTCTACGGGCGTGCCGACAAGTTGTCCGGCGGAACTGTATACCATGATGCTTACCTGCATCCGCTCCCGGGTTGCAAATTTCAGTGTCGTGCTGCCGCTGAACGGGTTTGGATAGTTCGGGTAAAGGGTAAATGTTTCATTTCCACTAACTGTTTCGGCGACCGATACCGGTATCTCGACCACAGCCGTATAGATCTCCTGGTCGTAATTGCCGGCCCTGTCATCCGTCCATACGGGGATGATCTTGCCATTATAAGCGTCGATATGGATATAATCACCGAAACGAACATTGCTGTTGGGTGTGTTTCCGTTGAAGGTCAAGTCGCTGAGCCTGCTGTTCGTCCAGGTATCGCCCTCATCATCGGAATATGCCAGGTATGCATTCATCTGTCCCGGACCTTCGCGTTCATCGTAGTAAACAACTACGACCCGTCCGTTCTCATCGCATTGAATGGAGGGCCAGTATTGCTGGTTGACGGCCACATCGTTCACCATGATGGGTTGTGTCAGCCAGGTGTCGCCATGGTCTGTAGAGCGCTGGAACCATATATCATCGTTGCCGTTGCGCCTGTCGGCCCACACCACATATACATTGCCCCGGTATGGCCCATCGGAGTAGTCGACGCAAATAAAGGGGAAACTGGTATTGTATTGAGAGCTGTAGGAACTGATCCAGGTATCGGTGCCAAAGCTGCTACCCCCGTTGAGTGAACGGTCGAATTTCACACCGGTATCCCACCAGACCACGTATATGGTACCGTTGGTTCCCGTAGCCACATTGGCGCCCTGCCCCCCGTAATTGTCACCAACCAGGATGCTTGGCCCCCAGCTGTCGCCCCCCGGGCCCGACTGGCTGAATTTGATCTTTGGGATAGGCCCGAAGCTTTTCCAAACCATCATGATGTTGTCGTAGGTGTCATTTTCTTCTACGGGATCACAAAAGATCCATTCCTTGTCTTCACCCTGCGATCCGCTGCCCGGCACGGCCACGGCATGGAGCTGGAAAGTGACCCCGTTGTCCGTCGATTTGTAGAGCAGCATATCCCGGTTGTAATTTACCACCGGCTGGCGCGACGTGCTGCTGAGATAGAAGTTCCCTTCCGAGTCGCTGGTGAGAACGGGATCGCTTTGCGAAAGATGGTTGGGCAGGGGGTCGGGGAGGAGCTGGCTTTCCGACCATGTGAGGCCGCCGTCGTGCGACCATGCGTAGCCGATACGCCTCACCACGTTCGGTTCCTCCCAGCCCAGGCGGAAATCCCTCCAGGCAGCAACCACTACATCGGGATCGTTGCGGCTGATCCTGATGCTGGGCTCGTTTTGGGGTGTAGCCTCTGAAGAGATGTTATAATTGAGATATAAGGGACTGTCAGAAAGGTCCTTCATGGGGTAGATCCCATGATGATCAAGGGTGAAGGCATGCAGTTCGTTATCCTGCGAATATATCATTGAGGTTATAAAGACCAACAGAAGGAATATCAGTAGCGTTGTTCTCATATGAATTATTTTTTGTTGCTGTTGAACAGTAGTTCCTTTTCCTCCTTGCTCAGGCTGTCGTAACCCGAGCGGGATATCTTGTCGAGGATCTCATCGATCTTTTTTTGCTTTTCGGCCCGTTGCCTGTTGTATTCTTCATCGGTCAACGGCCGTTCCTGTCCGGATGTTTTGGTTCGCCTTTTCCGGCTTCCGTATGAGGGCTTTTTCCAGGAAAGCTTGCCCAGCCTGGGGAAAAACCTGCTGAGGTCGCGCCCCCTGCGAAGATAATAAATAAAGAAAAAACCATAAACAGCCCCTCCGATATGGGCGATATGCCCACCGGCATTTCCATGGCGGATCATGAAGAAGTCGAGCACGAAGACGGCGAGTGCCAGGTAGAAGATCTTTACCCTTCCAAAGAAGATCAGGGCAATGGTATAATTCGGTACATATAGGGAGATGGCCGCCACGATGCCCATTACCGAGGCACTCGCCCCCAGGGCCCTGGCCTGGGGCAGCACTTCGCTGAACACCGGGAAGAGGTTGTACGCCAAGATATAAAGCAGCCCGCCGGCCAAACCACCGAAGATATATGTGGTGAGGAGCTGGCGCTGGCTGAGGTACTGTGAAAATATCCTGCCAAACCAGTAGAGCCACAGCATATTGAAAAGGATATGCCAGAAGCTGGTGTGAAGGAACATATAGGTGAACAGTGTCCATGGCCTCGTGATCAGGAGGCCGGTACTGGCGGGCAGCGCAAAATATTCAAGGATAAACTGTTCGACGGAAGTTTCCGGCAGATTGAAAGCCCATCCGGCCACAAAGGCGATCTGGGCCAGCAACCATATGCCCACATTGATGATGATTAGCCGGGGAAGTAAACCGCTTTTACGGAAGAACCGCCTGAGGTCTTCCATCGGATTTGGCCGTTGTTGCTGATAATACTGGTCCATCTTCTCCGTGTTGGTATTTTGACTGTATTTCCTTTATCTCACACTTTATGCCTTCAACCCATCGCCTATCGCCCATCGCCCACCGCCACTAATAATACCCCTTCCTTCTCCAGTACACGATCAGGAAATAACCAAAGGCCATGCCGCCGAGATGCGCAAAGTGCGCGATCCCGTCGGAAGTGCCGGTCACACCGAAAACCAGTTCCGCTGCACCGTATATCATCACAAAGTACTTGGCTTTAATGGGTATGGCGAAGAAAACGTAGATCAGGGTGTTCGGGAAAAGCATGCCGAAAGCGAGCAGGATACCGAACACTGCACCGGAGGCCCCTACGGTAGGCGTATTAATGGTATTGTACAGGGATTGCATCATTTCCGTGATCTGCCCGCCCTGTAGTGACAGCCCCTGGTAGGTTGCACTGATCTCTTCAGGGCTCATGTTCGCCTCCAGTGAACGGATCGTAATGAAGGCCACCAGCAACTGGACGAGCCCGGCGCCTATGCCCGTGACCATGTAAAAGGTGAGGAAGCGCTTGGGGCCCCAGACATGTTCAAGCACAGAACCGAACATCCACAGGGCGAACATATTGAAAAGCAGGTGATAAAACCCTCCGTGCATGAACATATAAGATACGAACTGCCAGGTTTCGAACCTGGGCGATGCGAAATAGTGAAGCCCGAGCAGGTCGTACAGGTTTATCCTTTCCTGAAAAAGTGTGGTTACGAGCAGGAAGAGCGTGTTGATGATAATTAGGTTCAGCACTACGGGTGGCATACCCCCGAATCCCCGGCTCCTGTATGTTTGGTTAACACTCATGTTATGGTTTATTTAAACAGCTTTTCAACATCTTCTTCTTTCAGGATGCTGATGATCCTTTTTCCTGATGGCGACATCTCCGGCATGCTGCTGCTGAACAGCTGGCTGATCATGGCTTCCATCTCCTCACGGGCCAGCGTCCTGTCAGGCCTGGCGGAGAGGTTCACCGCCATGGTCCTGGCAAGGCCTGCCCTGAAATCCTGGTCAAGGTCAAGCAGGTTTTTCTTATGATTATCAAGTATTTTGTCCAACAATTCCTTTATGTTTTTGTTCATTGCTTCAGTAGGGATACCGGTAACCACGAAAGTATTCTTTCCCAGGTCGTTGATGCTGAAGCCGATCAGTTCGAGTGTTGGTTTAAGCTCGCGTATGATCTCTGCGTCGCTGTGCGCATAGGAGAACTGCTGGGGAAAAAGTTCCTGCTGGCTGGCGGTCTTCCCTGAAGCCATCCCTGCCATGAAGCGGTCGTAGAGCAAACGCTCCAGTGCCCTTCGCTGATCGATCACCACCAGTCCTGAACGTGTCGTAGTGACCAGGTATCGCCCGGCATATTGCAACAATCCCGCCCCCGGGATCATATGTTCTTCCGTCGGGAACATCCCCGCTTGTTCTCCGCTATCTGTCCCGTCGGGTTGATCGGCAAAAAGTATTTGCCAGTTGTCGCGGTTCACCCGTTCGCGTTCGTCCATGCGCCTCGGCTGTGGCGTGCCTTTCTCCGTTTCAAAAGGGTTGAAATTGCTTTCAGGCTTTTCAAACGGGTTTTTTACCGGTGCCTCTTTGTCCGGGGGCCTGAATGAAAGGCTTTGCTCAACATCGAAGTCGATGGCAGGTGTGATGTTGAATTTTCCCAGGGCTTGTTTTACAGCCGACTTAAGGATGGCATAAACATGCTGCTGGTCCTGGAAATTCACTTCGGTCTTTGTAGGGTGGATATTGATATCGATCCTGTCGGGCTGGGTTTCGATAAAAATGAAATACGAAGGAAAGGAATCTGAAGGGAGTAACTCCTGGAAAGCCTGCTCAACCGAATGATGAAGATACGGGTGCCGGATATAGCGTCCGTTGACGAAAAAGAACTGTTCACCCCTGGTCTTTCGTGCAAATTCCGGCTTGCCGATAAACCCGCTGATATTTGCGATGCTGGACTGTTGCTCAACAGGTACCAGCCTTTCCCTGTAACTTTTACCGTATATTGCAATGATACGTTCCTTGAGCCCCGATTTCTTGAGTTGATAGATCAGCTTGTTGTTGGCCTGGAAGGAAAAGGAGATACCGGTATTGGCAAGGGCTACCCTCAGGAATTCATCGGTAATATGACGCAACTCGGCAGTATTCGATTTCAGAAAGTTTCGCCTGGCGGGTACATTGAAGAAGAGGTTTTTCACAGCGATACTCGTACCATTGGCAGCAGGGCAGGGCAGCTGTTCGACAAGCCTTGAACCCTCGATGCGGATCAGGGTGCCCATATCATCCTCGTGTTTCTTTGTTTTGAGTTCGATCTGTGCGATGGCTGCGATGGAGGCCAGTGCTTCGCCCCTGAAACCAAGGGTTCGGATGGCAAACAGATCGCGTGCATCGCTGATCTTCGAGGTGGCATGCCTTTCAAAGCTCATGCGGGCATCCGTGACCGACATTCCGCAGCCGTTGTCGACCAGCTGTATCAGGGTGCGGCCGGCATCCTTGACGATAAGCTGTATGTCGTCGGCACCTGCATCAACGGCATTTTCGAGCAACTCCTTTACAGCAGAGGCAGGCCGCTGGATGACCTCTCCTGCTGCGATCTGGTTTGCTACTGCATCGGGAAGGAGCTTTATGATATCAGGCATTATGATGTAAAGAGTCTTACAAGGTTATCGATAAAACTGGTAAAGAAAATGAAATACAGGCCGAGGAAAATGATCAGGGCATAAATAAATATTCTTATCCAGCGACCGGAGGCATCGGTAGGGCCCGTATTGCGGTCGCGTCGCCAGCGCGTCTCCATTTGTCGCCGAAGGTCATGACGGATCTCGTCATTACTCCTCTCACCATCCCCGTAACCATCGAGCTGGCGTTTCCTCCTCTCAAATTCTTCTTTTTCAGGATCCCAGTAACGGGGCCTGTAAGTGAACTGCCTGGGCTTCGGACGACTGAAAAATACGAACTTCATGATCTTTATCTGTTATTGCAAGGTGATGATCCACATATGCATCAGCGGCTGAAAATTATTGTTCTCTTATAGTATTAAACTGCTGTATGGTAATATTGTTTTATGGATATGTTGGTTTGCTCTGCTTATTAATGCTTGTGCTACTCTGACAGCGGCGCATCATGGTGTTCAATAATGTTTTATTCTCTGCAAAAATACTTAATTTTAGGATTCGAATTCAGGGGAAGGTTTTACCCTGGCAAAGCGTATTGTCATGCATCAGGAGGATAATCATTCGATCAACAGGTTGATCGTGGTAGGCGACAGGGTGTTGATAAAACCCAAAACCCTCACGAACAAAACCAAGAGCGGGCTTTTTCTCCCCCCGGGCTATAAGGAAAAGGAGGAAATACAAACCGGGTATGTGATCCGGGTAGGCCCCGGTTACCCTATCCCGATGCCGGGTGATGCCGATGGAGAACCCTGGAAAAAAAGCGAGGAGGATATCAAATACATTCCGTTACAGGCACGCGAGGGTGACCTGGCGATTTTTCTGCAGAAAGGTGCGATTGAGATCGTATACGACAACGAAAAATATTTTATCGTTCCGCAGCATTCAATCCTGCTCCTCGAGCGCGACGAGGAACTTTTCGACTGATCAGGATGAAAGCCTGCTGATCGCTCCTGTCATCAGGCCCTTGCAAGCGAAGGAAACCTTGATTTGGCAAGGTAGAAGGCCCCGAAGAATATCGTATTGTAGAACAGTCCGCCAAGCAGTTCATTCATGAAGAATGAGATGCCGTAGGATCCGTCGTTAAAGAACAGCAGCCCGGCAGCATAGGCATTCATCAATCCTGCAAGATCTGAGGAATACAACTGGGGACTGGTGAGCCAGGCCGCAAAGTTTGTGATCAGGAAGAAGATCACCGACGAGGTTACCGATGCAATGGCCACCCTTGCTGCGCTGATGCGTCTGCCAATCATGAGCCCGATGCCAACGGTAATGGAAAAAGCGATGTATACGGCAGCCATGCCTTCATGGAAGCCAATGGCCAGGTCGCTGAGCAGCATGGCGAGCAGTGGCACTGCAAAGGCAAGGTACTTCCTTCCAAAGTATGCTCCCCCGAACAGGGCCATGGCGGCGATCGGCGTAAAATTGGGCCAGTGGGGGATCAGGCGCATGAGTGCCCCTGCTAGGATAATCCCGCTGATTACTGATAAACGGTTATTCCATATCTTGTTCTTCATAAAGCATTGGTTGTTTGGCTGGGCAAAAATATTAAAATAATGCTTCCTGCGGAAGTTGTTTTTTTAACAGAACACTAATTTAGTAAATTTGTTTACCGATAAAGCCTGTCTCCATATGAAAATGCCATTCAGAATAATGCTGATCCTTCTGCCTTTCATCCAAATTTCTTGCAATATGACCAGGACATCCGCCGACCTTATGATCACCAACGCCATCATATATACTGTTGATGAAAACTTTTCGACCGCCGCTGCCGTGGTGGTCGGCGACGGAAAGATCCTTGCCACAGGCGATGAAGCATCCTTGCTTGACCGCTATGAACCTGCCCTGATCCATGATGCGGGCGGAGCATTTGTGTACCCCGGCTTTATTGATGCTCATTGCCATTTCCTGGGCTATGGGATCAATAAGTTACGGAAGGCCGATCTTAATGGTGCCCTTTCGTACCGGGAGGTCATACAAAGGGTGGTTGAACATGCCGGCAAGCTTGATACCGAGTGGATCCTGGGCAGGGGATGGGATCAGAACGACTGGGATGTCAAGGCATTTCCCGACAGGCAGGAACTTGACGAACTCTTTCCCGACAGGCCGGTAGTGTTGATACGGGTCGACGGACATGCCTCGCTGGCCAATGGCGAGGCCCTGAGAAGGGCCGGTATTACTGCAACTACCAAAGTTGAAGGAGGTGAGGTGATACTGAAGGATGGTATCCCGACAGGCATATTGATCGATAATGCGATGGAACTCGTGAATGCGGTGATCCCTGAAGATGATGAAGAACTTAAGATAGCTGCCTTGCGGGAGGCAGAGAATGACTGTTTTGCTGCCGGACTCACCTCCGTGACCGATGCAGGACTCGGGGTTGAGACCATAAGGATGATCGATGCCTTGCAGCAGTCCGGCCGGTTGAAGATGAAGATCAATGCCATGCTCAGTGCAACGGATACCGCATATCCTTCATTTATGCGGAAAGGGGTTTACCGCACTGAACGGCTGCATGTTAATTCGGTGAAACTCTATGCCGACGGGGCCCTTGGCTCCAGGGGTGCCTGTATGCTTGAACCATACGCTGATGATCCCGGCAATTACGGCCTGATCATGTACCCGGAAAACTTTTATCGCGGAGTGATCGAAAATGCGCTGGCTGCCGGTTTCCAGGTGAACACCCATGCGATAGGGGATTCGGGCAACCGGTACATGCTCGATCTCTACGCGGAATACCTCCGGGGGCCGAACGACAGGCGATGGCGCATAGAACATGCACAGATCGTCCACGAGGACGATTTCGAGAAGTTCGGGGCATACAATATCATCCCTTCGATACAATCCACCCATGCCACTTCCGACATGTACTGGGCAGGCGACCGCATCGGACCCGAACGGATGAAGGGAGCTTACGCTTACAGGCGCCTCCTTGAGGCCAACGGATGGTTTCCGAACGGAACCGATTTTCCCATCGAGAACATCAGCCCGATATACACATTCTATGCTGCCGTTGTGCGGAAAGACCTTGATGGATATCCTCCTGACGGCTTCCAGCCTGCTGATGCCCTCAGCCGGGAGGAGGCCTTGCGATCGATCACGATATGGGCTGCCATGGGCGGTTTTGAGGAGGATGAGAAAGGCAGCATTGAACCCGGCAAGGCCGCTGACATGGTGATCACCGACAGGGACCTGATGTTTGCCATGCCAAACGAGATCCCCGGCATAAAGGTGCTGAATACCTTTATCAACGGCGAAATGGTATATCGGGCAGGAGACTGATTAGATAAGTTTTCAACATAGCCGGGCAAGGGCTGATCCCCTTGCGGGCCCTGTGCCACTGAATTGGCATCATTGCAGTATTACTTATCAGGGGTTATGGATCCGTGGCCTGTATCCCCTGGATAAATCCTTAAATCAAAGCCCTATGATCAGCTTTATCAAGCATTCACCTTTCCTGAAGACAATACCGCTTGCTTTATCAATTCTGCTTGCCGTATCGTCATGCCGGCAGCACGCAGGCGAACGGGTCAACAGCCCTGAAATCGTAAATTACATTACGTCCCATACCAGCGGGGTGGTTTCTGCCATGAGTGAGATCATGGTCAGTTTTACCATGCCCTGCCCGATTGCAGGGAATTTCTATGAACCCATTGATATGGAGGTATTTACATTCGATCCACCCATTGAGGGGAATACATTCTGGGTGAATGATTATACCCTGGCTTTTAAACCTTCATCGAAACTGGAAGCAGGGCGGTCTTATGACGCAAGGCTCAAACTGTCACAGCTCTTTGATGTGCAGGGCGAACTCGGGTATTTTTATTTCAACTTCCAGGCCAGGACCCTTGATTTCAGGCTTAGCCCCGGTGCCCTGAAACCATATGGCGATGCAACGGGATGGTATGCACTGGAGGGCGACCTGGAATTTTCCGATCACATCAGTCCTAACAGGGCAGGGGAGATCATGGTGGCGGAACAACACGGTAAAAAACTGCCGGTCCGTTGGCAGGCCTTGCACAATAACCAGCTTTACAGGTTCACTGTCGACAGCATTTTACGCGGGGAGACTGAAAGTGAGGTGCTGCTGAAATGGGATGGCTCACCGGCAGGGATCGACAATAAGGGTGAGCAGCAAATCACAGTTCCTTCGGTCATGGATTTCGACCTGTTGAATGTGAAGGTTTACCAGTTGCCGTCGCAACGGGTGAAACTGAGTTTCTCCGATCACCTTGCCGCTAACCAGCGGCTTGACGGGCTGATCATGTTCGATAGTGATGACGGGCTTTCATTCCGTGTCAGCGGCAACGAAGTGGAGGTGTTCCCGGCGGGTACTTTGCAGGGAACGGTGACCCTCACCTTGCAGCCGGGGATCAGGAGTGCTGCTGGGACTATCATCAGCAGAAAGATCATCAGGGAAATCAATTTTTCAAGGCTGAAGCCACAGGTCAGCATGGTCAGCGAGGGAGTGATCCTGCCCTCATCGCAGGGTTTTGAACTGCCTTTCAAAGCGGTGGGCCTAAACGCAGTGGATATCCATGTGATCAAGATCTACGAGGATAACATACCTCAGTTCCTGCAGGTGAACAGGATCGACAATGATTACCAGATCAGACGTGTCGGAAGGCCGGTGCTGAAACATACCGTCGACCTGGCATCCACCGGCCTCGACATGAATGTATGGAACTTTTTCTCTGTCGATCTCAGCAGCCTCATCAGCCCCGACCCTGGAGCAATATACAACATAGAATTTGCCTTTTATAAAGGGTATTCAGCCTACGAATGCCAGGACGGGATTCCTGGCGGTGATGATGGACCCGCAGGGGCTGACCGGAATTCATGGGATTTCGAAGAAACCACCTACTGGGATGATCCCGAAGGATATTACTGGGGGTACTGGCCCGAAGGCTATGACTGGCGGGAGGAAGACAATCCGTGCCATGTATCATATTACAATTCCTCGCGTTTCGTCAAAACGAACATCCTGGCTTCGGACCTGGGCCTGATCGTAAAATCAGGCAGCGACGGCCGTATGCTGGTTGCCGTGTCAGACCTGGTCACTTCCGGCCCCGTGGAGGGAGTAACACTGGAAGTGCTTAATTACCAGCTGCAACGTATCGCGCATGGTACTTCGGGAAAGGATGGCATGGCTGAGATAGAGATTGAAGGAAGCCCCTTCCTGCTCGTTGCACAGAAAGGGAGGCAGAAGGGCTACCTGAGGATCGATGATGGCAGTGCGTTGTCGGTCAGCGATTTCGATGTCAGCGGAAGAACCGTAGACAAAGGGATCAAAGGTTATATCTACGCCGAAAGGGGTGTATGGCGGCCCGGTGACACCATCTTCCTGAATTTCATCCTTGATGCACCTCATGCCGGGCTACCTGACGAACACCCCCTGGTCTTTGAACTGCTCAACCCTTTCGGTAAGCCGGTGCAGCGTATCGTAAAGACAGGCAAAGAGGGACATATCTACCGCCTGACCACAAAAACCTTCCTCGATGCTCCCACCGGGACATATACCGCGAAGGTGAGCATTGGCGGGGTGGACTTCAGCAAGCCATTGAGGATCGAAACCGTTAAGCCCAACCGCTTGAAACTGCATTTTGATCCCGGCACGGGGCCTTTGCAGGGCGGACAACAAAAATCGGCGGAACTCAGCGTAGCCTGGCTTCACGGTGCTCCCGCAGGATATCTGAAGGCAAAGGTCGACATGTTGTTATATAAAAGCAATGAGGGTTTTGACAAATTCCCGGGATATACCTTTACAGATCCTTCACGAGAATTTTACCCTGAAGAGATCGCTATTTTCGACGGAAAGCTCGACCAGGAGGGCAAAGCACAGGTCAGCTTCACTCCCCCGCTGGTCAGCAGGGCCCCGGGAATGCTTAAGGCAGCATTCACCGTAAGGGCTTTTGAAAAGGGCGGCGATATCAGCACCGACTTCTTCACCATGGATTATGCACCGTACAGAACCTTTGTTGGCATTAAGATGCCGGAAGGCGACAAGCGGGGCATGCTCCTCACGGACACCAGCCAGCGGGTGTCGGTGATCACCTGCGATGCCGGTGGGCGGCCCGTGAGCAAAAGCAATCTGAAGGCTGCGGTATACAAGGTTACCTGGCGGTGGTGGTGGAATGCCACGGATGATGATATGGCCAGCTTTTTCAGTTCCGAATACTCTGTCCCGGTGGCCGAAGGCAACGTAACGACCGACAGGACAGGTAAAGGCACCTTTGAGTTCCGGATCAACTATCCCGAATGGGGCCGGTATTTTATACGGGTATGGGACCCTGAAGGCGGGGCGGCTGCCGGCAAGACGGTGTATGTCGACTGGCCCGGATGGGCAGGCCAGGCCAGGCGTGAGTTTCCCGGTGCAGCCTCTTTGCTGACCTTTACATCCGACAAGGAATCCTATATAACCGGTGAAACAGCAACGGTGATCTTCCCCTCCTCAGGGAAAGGCCGTGCCCTGATCACCATCGAGTCGGGGTCGGAAGTGCTTCATGCCTCATGGATCACCGACCTGAAGGAAGAAAACAAATACAGCTTTGCGATCACCACCGGGATGGCACCTAACGTCTATGTGGGCATCAGCCTGGTGCAACCACATGCGGTGAGTGGAAATGATGCTCCGATGCGCCTTTACGGGGTCATCCCTGTCATGGTCAGCGACCCGGCATCGCGTATCATGCCGGTAATCGAAATGGCGGATGTTCTTGAACCCGAAAAAAAGGTGGATATAAGGATACGCGAGGAGAGCGGCATCCCGATGACCTATACGCTGGCCGTGGTGGATGAGGGCCTGCTTGACCTCACCCGTTTCACGACTCCCGATCCATGGAATAATTTCTTTGCCAGGGAAGCCCTGGGGGTGAGGACCTGGGATCTCTACAGCCATGTGATCGGCGCCTATGGGGGTAAGCTGGAAAAAGTGTTCGGGATTGGCGGGGATGATGAGATTGCCCCGGTCAAGGACCGGAAGGCCAGCAGGTTTACCCCAGTGGTAAGGGTTTTCGGGCCTTTCAGGCTAGGGAAAGGCGGAAGCGCAAAGCATACCTTCATCATGCCCAACTATGTGGGCAGTGTCAGGACGATGGTGGTTGCTGCCGGGGAAGGAGCATACGGATCTGCAGAAAAGACGTCACCGGTAAGAAAACCCCTGATGCTCCTGGCCACCTTACCGAGGATGCTGGGACCGGGCGAGGAAGTCACCCTGCCGCTCACCATCTTTGCCATGGAAGAGGGGATCAGGGATATCGACATCAGCGTGAAAGCCAATGGGATGTTCAGGGAAAAGCTCCTCGAGGGACAAGCCCGCTTTGATGCTCCCGGCGAACAGGTCGTTTATTTTACGCTTGAAACCATAGAAGATACAGGCCTTGGGATTGTGGAAGCTGAGATCAGCAGTGGAAGCCATAAGGCGACATACCGCGTTGAAGTGGACGTACGCAATCCGAACCCGCCTGTTTCCAGGCTTTTCAGTACCAGGATCCTGCCCGGCGAAGCATATACCTTTAGTGAAATGCTGCCCGGTATGCCCGGGACCAATTCCGCTTCGCTCGAAGTGGCCGGCCTGATGCCTGTAAATCTCGACAGGCGGCTGAATTACCTCATCAGCTATCCGCATGGATGCTTTGAACAAACCATATCGGCTGCTTTCCCGCAGCTTTACCTTTCGAGGTTCAGTGAATTGAGCGATGCAATGGAAAAGCAATCCAATGCTCATGTCAGGAAAGCGCTGAACGACATCATAAAATTTCAGGCGAACGATGGCGGGTTATCATTATGGCCCGGTGAGCGTTCCAACGAATGGGTCACATCCTATGCCGGGCAATTCTTTCTCGAAGCCGCGAAGAAAGGATTCGGCCTTCCCGTAGGCCTGAGATCATCCTGGCTGGAATTTCAGCAGGGAAGGGTTGTTGATTGGTCGTGGGAGGATGACGAGCCATACAACAGGGGCCTGGAACAGGCCTACAGGCTTTATACCCTTGCACTGGCCGGTTCGGCAGACCTGAGGGCCATGAACCGGCTCAGGGAAACGCCCGGGATCTGTGCAACGGCAAAATGGCAGCTTGCTGCCACATACATGCTTGCAGGCCAGCCGGAAGCCGGGAACAAGATAGCCGCGGATGCCGGCATGCTTGTCGGCCCCTACAGGCCTTTCGACCTGACCTTCGGATCGGGACTTCGCGACAAGGCCATGATCCTGGAGAGCCTTTGCCTGATAGGGGATAAGGACAAAGCATTTCCCGTTGCGATGGAGATATCGGAAGCCCTGGCAAAGCAGGAGTGGATGAGCACGCAAACCACCGCCATGTGCCTGATGGCCATGTCATCGTTCTACGGCGAACAGCCGGTAACCTCCGAAGGATTGATGTTCAGTTATGCGGTCTCCGATGAGGATATGACCAGGGTGCGCAACGATTTTCATTATTCCCGCATCCCAATGGAAACAGTACCCGGCGATCGTTTTGTGATGAAGGTCGTGAATGACGGGGACAAGGACCTATATGCAACGCTCAACCTCGAAGGGACGCCGCTTACCGACAGCATTGGCGATACAGACCGCAACATCAGCCTGCAGGTATCATACCGTGATATGGAAGGACGCATGATCGACCCGGTTTCGATCCTGCAGGGAACGGATTTCATAGCCGAGGTACGGGTCAATGCGGCATCCTCAAATGCTGTATATCGCAACCTGGCGCTTACACAGGTATTCCCGAGCGGCTGGGAGATCATCAACCGGCGCATCTTTGATGGTCCCGACATCCTGGAGGAAAGTGGTTACGACTACAGGGATATAAGGGATGACAGGGTCATGACCTATTTTAGTCTCGATGGCCGGGAGGTGGTGAGATACAAGGTCCTGCTGAACGCTGCCTATCCCGGCCGTTACTATATGCCCGGACCGCAGTGCGAAGCCATGTACGATCCTGCCGTCTATGCCCGGCGTTCGGGAAGCTGGGTTGAGGTCAGGCGAAGCCGGTAAAGAGGAATCATGCGTGATGCTGTGAAAATAATCGGCAGGTTCCGGTGGATATTACTGGTTATGGCCTTGCTGGCCACATGCCTGCTGATCAGACCGCCTGCTTTTGATGATCCCCTGTCGACGGTCGTGGAGGACAGGGAAGGAAAGTTGCTCGGGGCCATGATCGCCGGTGACGGACAGTGGCGCTTTCCGCCACCCGACAGCATCCCCGACAGGATGAAAAGCTGTATCATCCTTTTCGAAGACAAGAACTTTTATCAGCATCCGGGTATTGATGGCCTTGCCCTGTTGCGGGCTGCAGGCCAGAACCTTGCCAGCCGAAGGATCGTCAGCGGGGGAAGCACCATCAACATGCAGGTCATCAGGCTGATGCGTAAAGGACAGCCCCGGACACTCCAGGAAAAAATGGTGGAGATTTTCCTGGCTGTAAGGCTGGAGATGATCTACACCAAGGAAGAGATCCTCCGGATGTACCTGTCGCATGCCCCTTTTGGAGGTAATGTGGTGGGGCTGGAGGCCGCATCATGGAGGTATTTCTCCTGCAGTCCACAGGAGCTTACCTGGGCCGATGCCGCATGCCTTGCCGTGCTCCCCAATGCCCCTTCGCTCATCCATCCCGGCAGGAACAGGGAATCGCTGATGATAAAGAGGAATGCCCTGATTGATAAACTGCTGGAGCAGGGTTTTATCGACACCCTCGACTGGCAGCTTGCGCTTCAGGAGCCTTTGCCCGGCAACCCGAGACCCCTGCCCCAGATGGCCCCGCACCTGCTTGCAAGGATGCATGCTGCCCATGAGGGAAAGAGGATCAGGACAAGCATTGACAAGGCCATACAGGAACGCGCACAGGAGTTGCTGGATATGCATGTTAAAGTGTTAAAAAATAATGAGATACATAATGCATCGGCACTGATACTTGAAGTAGGGAGCGGGCAGGTTCTGGCCTATGTTGGCAATACCACCCTGCCCGCCGAAGGGCACGGAAAAATGGTGGATGTGGTGACAGCCCGCAGAAGCAGCGGCAGTGTGCTGAAGCCTCTGCTATATGCAGCGATGCTTGACGAGGGCAGCATCCTTCCCACAACGCTGGTTGCCGACATCCCGACCAGTATGTCGGGCTTCACTCCCAAAAATTTCAGCGATACCTACGATGGAGCAGTAAAAGCTGAAAAAGCGCTCGCGCGCTCGCTGAATGTCCCGGCAGTGAACATGCTGAGGGATTTTGGTGTCGACCGCTTTAAATTTTTTCTTGAGGACCTCGGTATGAAGAGCCTTGACCGGCCGGCAGGCACCTATGGCCTGTCCCTGATCCTGGGCGGTGCCGAAGTTACCTTATGGGACCTTGCCGGCATCTACGCAGGCCTGTCGCGCACCCTTAATCATTTTTACACAAACAGCGGCAAATACGATGTAAAAGATATACATCCGCCGGTAATTACCCCGGGTCAGGCGGATGAGCAGCCAACGCCATCGGGGGGTAAGGTGTTGGGAGCGGCAGCCATATGGCTGGCTTTCAAAGCCATGGAAGAGGTGAACAGGCCAGAGCGCGAAGCTGCCTGGGAAACATTCACCTCTTCGCGCAGGCTTGCCTGGAAGACCGGAACGAGTTTCGGTTTCAGGGATGCCTGGGCAGTAGGTACCGACCCGGGCTATACGGTAGCGGTATGGGCAGGCAATGCCGACGGCGAAGGCAGGCCGGGACTTACGGGCCTGACAGCGGCTGCACCGCTTTTGTTCGACCTCTTCGACCTTCTGCCCCGCACTTCATGGTTTGAACAGCCTTTTGATGAAATGGAGAAGATCGGCGTCTGCCGGCAGAGCGGCTACCGCACCGGACCGTACTGTGAGGAGACCGACAGCATCTGGGTACCTTCGAAGGGACTCGGTTCAGCCCCCTGTCCATTCCATCACCCCGTGCACCTCGACCCGTCGGAGCGGTACAGGGTGAACGACGAGTGCATAGAACCCTCCGCAATCGTGACCAGGAACTGGTTCACCCTGCCGCCTGCCATGGAATGGTACTACAGGAAAGGGCATGCCTGGTACAGGCCGCTTCCTCCATACCGGCAGGGTTGCAATCCTCAGTTGGAAGGTGAAGTCATGGCTTTCCTCTATCCTGACGACAACGCCAGGATCTTCATCCCTGTTGAACTGTCCGGGAGAAGGGGGCAGGTTGTATTTGAGATAGCACACCGCGATCCCGGCCTGAAGGTTTACTGGCACCTCGACGAGGAATACCTTGGAGAAACAGTAAATATGCACCGCATGGCCATCAGCCCCGCTGAAGGGAAACATATCATAACGGCCGTGGACGAGCAGGGGGCTACCGCGGCAGTAAGATTTACGGTACTGAGCGACTAAAGCTTACAGCACCCCGAATTTATCCATCATGGCCCTGAAGGCTGCGGGTTTATCAGGCCCGTATTTCGCCAGTTTTTTCAATATCCTTTCAGGGCTTTCTGCCACATCCAGCTTGCCGGGTTTCTTGGAATAGAACTTGTCGGCATAGCATACGATCTCCTCTTCCAGGCTTAGCGGTATCATGTCGCGATGCGGAAGGGGCAGGTTACGTGCAATGATCTCTTCGCGTGAGATCCCCACGCCCACATGCCGCTCACATACAAGGGCATGTTCCGGGAAGCCCTCATCCTCCAGAAGCTGCCTACCCAGGTAGCCGTGTGCGAGATAGGGGTGGGTGCCGAAACAACCTATAGCCGGGGCATATGTCAGGAAGATGCCGATGTCGTGGAGCAAGGCGCTGGTGTGGATAAATTCAATATCAGGATCCAGGCCGTGGTGGACTTCTGCGACCCTCACCGCATGGGTTGCCACAGCCATGCTGTGCCTGAAAAGATATTCGAAAGCAAGGCTGTCGGCGGGATAATATTTCCTCAACAGTTGTTCAGCCCTTGCGGGATCCATATATTGTCGTTTTTACGGTAGAGAAAACTTTGCCATGCCTTAACCTGCCTGCTGGAAGAGCAGCTTGGTGCTGTATCCGTCGATCTTGATCCAGTATAGGATCCAGCAGATCAGCCCGGCCAGGGCAGCCAGGAAACCCAGGAAAGGTATAACGGCACATACCTGCAGAATGCAGGTTGCGAGTCCCAGGGATTTCCCCGGCTCTACCTCTTCCACTTTGATGTCGCGCTTGCTGAATTCAGCGGCGAGGCTTTTGGCCATATTGTTTACCACGATGAAATGCCAGATCAGGCTGAAAACAGGGATAAGCAACAGCCAGACATTTTCAGCCGGCATGGCACGGTTCTCCGGCGAAACACGGTTCAACGCCTTTTGCAGGGTAAGGATGTAAAACACCATCGGGATCAGCGATACCAGGAGGACGATCAGGATGATAGGAAAAATTGCCAGTGCACCCGGCATGTAAAGTAAAACAGGATCAAACATCTTGATAATTTTTTGGTTAATAAAATGTTATTAAAACACCCGGACAATCCGGGTCCGGATGACTAGGCAAGTTAATAAATAATATCAGACTGGAGCAATCATGTCGGGATAAATGTTTCGGATTTCTGCCCGGATCCGTTATTCCAGGAACGAAAATGGGGTTCGGGTCAGGTTACCAGGTATGGCAGGTGGTAGTGGAAAATGATAAAGCCCCTGAAACGGGGCTTTATCGTGATTGGCCTGGGATTCGAACCCAGGACCCACGGCTTAAAAGGCCGTTGCTCTACCGACTGAGCTAGCCAATCATTTTGCGGCTGCAAAGGTAGACAATATTTTTTAAATGGCAAGGATCAGGGGGCATATTTTGGCCTTTGTCTGCAGGTTTGAAATCATGACGCGCTATACCCGGCATTATCCTGTCAGGAGGGATCATTGCAATATGCCTTTCCCTTCCCTAACGATCAGTGGCTCGGCGCCGGTACAGTCGATGATGGTGGAAGCGGTGTTGTCGCCATATCCGCCCGCTACGACCAGGTCGACGAGGTTGCTGTACCTTTCGAAGATCAGTTCCGGGTCGGTGGTGTATTCCAGGATATCATCATCATCATGGATGGAAGTGCTGAGGATCGGGTTACCCAGGCTCCTGACGATCTCCCTTGCGATGTTGTTGTCGGGGACCCTGATCCCGACCGTCTTTTTCCTGCTCTGGAATATCTTGGGAACCTTGTTGCTGGCGTCGAGGATAAAGGTAAAGGGGCCCGGCAGGTTCCGTCGCATCAGTTTGTAAACGGCATTGTCGATGGGCCTTGAAAATTCCGAAAGGTGGCTGAGGTCGTGGCAGATGAAGCTGAAATTGGCCTTTTCCTTCTTCACCCCCTTGATCTGGGCAACCCGGTCGACAGCCTTTGGCTTATAAATATCACAACCGATGGCATAAATGGTGTCGGTGGGGAAGATGATCACCCCACCGTCGTTCAGACACTCTGTGACGATCCTGATCTGCCGCTCAGAGGGGGTTTCCGGATGTATCCTAAGTAACATGCTTTATCAAAAAAAAGGGTAAGTACCTTACATCGCACCGCTACGACCGCCTACCCTTGCTTCCTTCCGGACCTGGGGGAATTCAACGGGAGCTGGTCGTGAAAGACTTACCCGGCCACAAAGATACAAAATTATTTACTTTCCGCAAGGCCGTCCTTCCGGTTTATTGCCCTGCCCCGGTTAACAGGTAAGGGGCATCAGGAATTCAATGGTTTAAAGGTGTAACGAAAAAAAAACTACATTTGCATAACTCAAATATCAGCACCATGGAAGAAATCAAAGAAATCGAAATCAAACCGTCTGCCGGACAATCGGCCTTATTTTACGGGCTCGTTCTCTCGGTTGCCATGATCTTTACCCACCTGATCCTTTTTTTGGCTGATTATCACAAGTCTACAAATGGTTTTATAATCATGCTGATCGTTATGACGGCAGGGATCGTATGGGCATCCACCGATTACAGGAATAAAAAGTGGAAAGGCTTTATATCTTATGGTAAAGCAGTTAAAATAGGGTTTCTTACCGTTCTGTTCGCTTCCATCATCCTCGCATGCTATACCATGATCTTCCACAAATACATAGATGACTCGGAAGTGGTTCGGCTGCGGACTGTTGCAAAAACAGAAATACAGAAAATGGAAGACCGGGATCAGATGACTAAAGAAGATGCCTCGAAGGCGGCGATATGGTCAGATTATATGTACAGCCCTGTCAGCTTCGGGATCATGTCCATTTTCATTTATTCTTTCTTCGGTATACTGATTGCCCTGATCACATCGATCTTTATCAAAAAGGAAGAATCTGTAAGGTTACAATAAGGATTCCATGGATATCTCTATCGTCATACCCCTCCTCAACGAGGAAGAGTCGCTCCCCGAGCTTTCAGGCTGGATCCGGCGCGTGATGGAAGAACATAAACTTTCTTATGAGATCATTTTTGTCGACGACGGCAGCACCGATGCTTCGTGGCAACTTATCGAGCACCTTAGTGAGTCGGACAGGAACATCAAGGGGATCCGCTTCCGGCGCAACTACGGGAAGTCGGCGGCGCTGAACTCGGGTTTTGAAGTGGCCGGGGGCGATGTGGTGGTCACCATGGATGCCGACCTGCAGGATAGTCCCGAGGAGATCCCGGCATTGTATAATATGATTATGCAGGACGGTTATGACCTGGTTTCCGGTTGGAAAAAGAAAAGGCACGATCCCCTGGGAAAGACCATCCCCTCGAAATTCTTCAACCGTATCACCCGCATGATGTCGGGAATCAAACTGCATGATTTCAACTGCGGACTGAAAGCCTACAGGCTCGATCTCGTAAAAAGCATTGAAGTGTACGGTGAAATGCACCGCTATATCCCGGTCATTGCCAAATGGGCCGGATTTACCAGGATAGGGGAGAAGGTGGTCCTTCACCAGGAAAGGAAATATGGCAGGACAAAATTCGGGATGGAACGGTTTATCAAGGGCTTCCTCGACCTGCTTTCGATCACTTTCGTAACCCGCTTCGTGAAAAAGCCCATGCATTTCTTTGGTTCCATTGGTACCATCTTTTTCCTTGGTGGCGGGATCATCTCCCTGTGGCTCATCATCGAAAAGATCTTCCGGCTTGCCCGCAGGGATGTCGTCGACCAGCCTCTCTTTTACCTAGCATTGCTGGCCATGGTAATTGGGGTGCAGCTGTTCCTTGCCGGATTCCTGGCGGAGATGATCTCGCGCAGCACACACGACAGGAACAAATACATCATTCGCCAGAAGCTCGGAATAGAAGAAGAGAAGAGGACCTGATCAGGACCCGGCATGGCAGCGAAGCGAAAAATAATCATCGTCGGGCCTGCCCACCCCTTGCGTGGTGGCGGCATGTCGACCTTCAACGAAAGGCTTGCAAAAGCGTATGCCGACAGGGGCGACGAGGTTGAGATATTCAGCTTCAGCCTGCAATACCCCTCTTTCCTGTTCCCCGGAAAGTCGCAGTTCACCGACGAGCCTGCTCCGGAAGGGATTCGCATCAGGAGTACCATCAACTCCATTAATCCCCTCAGCTGGATAAAAACAGGCAGGATGATCAGGCGACTGGACCCCGACCTGGTTGTCATCCGCTACTGGATCCCTTTCATGGGCCCTGCACTGGGTTGCATTGCCCGCAAGGTGAGGAAGAACAGGAAGACCAGGGTGGTTGCCATCACCGATAACGTGATCCCACATGAGCACAGGCCCGGCGACAGGAGCCTGACAAGGTATTTCCTTAAACCGGTGCAGGGCTTTATCACCATGTCGGCAGCCGTAATGGACGACCTGGCACAGTTTAACAAGACCAAGCCCCGTGCGCTTTGCCTCCATCCGCTCTACGATAATTACGGGAAGGCGATCAGCCGTGAGGAAGCGCTTGATGCCCTTGGCCTTCCGCCGGGTTACAACTATCTCCTGTTTTTTGGACTCGTGAGGAAGTATAAGGGGCTCGACCTGCTGATCAGGGCTCTGGCAAGTGAAAAACTGACACACCTGCCGCTTAAGCTTATCGTGGCCGGTGAATTTTACGACGATTTTGATCCCTACAGGAAACTTGTCGATGATCTCGGAGTCTATGATAAGGTGATCATGAACAATGAGTTCATACCCAATGCCGAGGTGGTGCGCTATTTTTGTGCTGCCGACCTTGTGGTGCAACCCTATCGCGATGCGACGCAGAGCGGGGTCACGCAGGTCGCTTACCATTTCGATAAACCCATGGTGGTGACCCGGGTTGGGGCGCTGCCCGAGATGGTGCCCGACGGTGTGGCCGGATATGTGGTTGAACCGGATGCCGAAGCCATTGCCGAAGCCATCAGGAAGTATTTTGATGAAAAGAAGGAACAAGCCTTTACGGCCAACGTAAAAGAGGAAAAAAAGAAATACAGCTGGGAGGTATTCCTGAAAACCATCGATGAACTCTGTGATAAAATAGGAGCGTGACGACGATGAAACTTTACAGAAGCAAGGCGCCCCTGAGACTCGGTCTTGCCGGGGGCGGAACGGATGTGGCACCTTATTCCGATCTGTATGGCGGAGCCGTGCTTAACGCTACCATCAATAAATACGCCTATGCCACCATTATTCCGCGCACTGATGACAAGATCATCCTCAGATCGCTTGATAACGGCAAGGACCTGGTTTTTGATTCTTCCGATAGGCTCGAGATCAACGGAGAGCTTAACCTGTTGAAAGGTATCTATAACCGTATCGTTCAGGATTATTCCAAAGAGCCCCTGTCATTCGAACTCTCGACCTTTGTGGATGCCCCCCCGGGATCGGGACTTGGCACATCCTCCACCCTCGTTGTGACCATTCTTGGTGCATTCGCCGAATGGCTGAAACTGCCACTGGGTGAATATGATATGGCAAGGCTGGCTTACGAGATCGAACGCCTCGACCTGAGGATGGCAGGTGGCAAGCAGGACCAGTATGCCGCCACTTTCGGCGGGGTAAACTACATGGAATTCTACAACGGTGAAAAGGTGGTGGTAAACCCCTTGCGGATCCGCAGTGAGTACCTCGACGAACTTTCCTATAACCTCGTGCTTTTCAATACCGAGACCAGCCGCTTGTCGTCGGAGATCATCGCCAGGCAATCCAAGAACATCGAAGACCGTGATGCTTCGTCGCTCGATGCCTCCCATAAGCTCAAAATACAGGCCATGATGATGAAGGAGGCCATCCTGAAGGGTGAGCTCGACAGGATAGGGGAGATCCTCGATTATGGATGGCACAATAAGAAATTACTTGCTCCGGGGATCACCAATCCGGTGATCGATGAAATGTACCAGACCGCTCTGAAGAGCGGCGCTTCCGGGGGAAAGATCTCGGGTGCGGGCGGCGGCGGTTTCATCCTTTTCTATTGTCCGAACAACAGTCGTCACCAGGTTATAGAAGCACTGAAGAAATACGGTGGCGTTGCACATCCCTATGAATTCACGGTCACAGGCTTGAAAACGTGGAGCATTTAAAACAGTAGAACCGAGGAACAAGGAACAAGAATAAAAACAAGGATAAGGGAATACTTTGAGGATTGCTGAACCGCGTAGCGGTTCCTGAATGGTAGCAGAAAAATGGGCGTGTATACCTTTCAACCGCGTAGCGGTTGCTAAAAAAGGGAACAGGGGAACCGGGAATACGAACAGGAATTGATTATTCGGGTTTGATCGTGAGGTAGATCATTTCCTCGGCGGTCTTCTTTCCATAGTGCAACAATCCGTACCTGTCGATCTCCTGCTGGCTGAGGTCGGCAAGGATATCGACGATCTTAACGGTGAATCCGGCTTCGGTGAGGCGGTCGGCATAATCCATACCATACTCGCGCACATGGTCGCGTTGCCCGAAATGTTTTTCCCGCTCAGCCGGCTCCGTTATGGAAAAATCCTCGTAGGTCTTGCTCCTGTTCTCGTTGATGGGAGAGTTGAGCACTGCCCAGCCGCCAGGCTTCAGCACACGGTAAAATTCCCGCATGGCCTTGCGGTCGTCATCGACATGCTCCAGGGTATGGTTGCAGATGACCACATCGAATGTGCCCTCCCCGAAAGGGATGTCCCTGATATCGAGTTTTACGTCGGCGAGCGGCGACTCCAGGTCGGCCGTAAGGTAGTCGAGGTTCGGCAAGGCCTTGAAGCGCCTGATGAAACAATATTCAGGGGCCACATGCAGCACTTTCAGCTTCGCTGCGAAAAAATCGGTCCGGGTTTTCAGGAAAAGCCAGATCAGTCGGTGCCGTTCAAGCGAAAGGCATCCCGGGCAAAGGGCATTTTCCCTCCTGACGATCCTGCCGTAAGGCATGAACCGGCTGTATGTTCGGCCGCATACCGGGCACTCCTTCCTGTTACCCTTATATAAAGGAGAGATTATCCTGAGGATGAAATGGCTGACCCGCTGCAGATGCCTGCGGGGAATAAAACGCGTTAAAAAGCTGATGATCCTCTTCATGGCCTGCAAAGATAACCCAAATCCTTGTCGCCCCCCTTTAAACCCTGCACGAAATATCGAATGACGGTGCGAAAAGATCCGATCGGCTTATGCTAATTCAACATTAAAAACTCAAAACCAAAAATTTATTATTGTTATCTTGCATGGCGGATTACCATGTCAGTGAAGACCTACATCGGACGTTTCCTTGTATGGCGCAGCAAGCACTTGAGCGACAGGTATTTCATTATCATCCTCAGTGCACTGATCGGCTTTCTTGCCGGCATGGCGGCCTATCTGTTGAAATCGGCGGTTTTTTATATAGAGGAGTTGTTAACTGCCGAATTCAGGCTGCAGACGCAGAATTACTGGTATGTACTGTATCCGGCCCTGGGCATCTTCCTCACCATCATCCTGATCCGTTTCATCATCAGGGATAAGGATATCCATGGCATACCACGAATCCTGTATGTGATCAGCAGGCTCGATGGCAAGATGAAATTCCGACGGGTGTTCTCTTCCCTCTTTGGAAGTTCGCTCACGGCAGGCTTTGGAGGGTCAATAGGCCTTGAATCGCCCATCATCTCTTCGGGTGCATCACTTGGTTCCGGGATCGCCCAGGGCCTGAGGCTCAATTACCGTTATACCACCCTGCTGATCGGCTGCGGTGCCGCCGGGGCCATCGCCTCGATCTTTACCACGCCGATTGCTGCCGTGATCTTTAGCCTGGAAGTGCTTATGCTCGACCTCACGACCGCATCCATCATACCCTTGCTCATGGCTTCGGTTACGGGGGCCATCACCACCAAATTGCTGCTGGCTGAGAAAATGCTGGTGCATTTCAAGGTTACTCAGGAGTTTGCCATTTCCGATATCCCCTTTTTTATTGTACTTGGCGTCATGGCTGGGCTACTGTCATTGTATTTTAACAGGATGCACTATGCCGTGGTCAACCTTGCGGCAAAAGTTAAGCATACGTGGGTGAAGGCAGCTGTCTGCGGACTGGCCCTGGGCCTGCTCATTTTCATCTTCCCAACACTATACGGCGAGGGGTATGACAGCATCAAACTCATCGTTTCGGGGCGTTCGGCCGAACTCCTGAACAACAGTTTCTTTTATTCCTTCAGGGATCATGCATGGGTTTTCATCCTGCTGGTGGTAGGCATGATGCTGTTAAAGGTCATTGCCACGACCCTGACCACCGAAGGGGGCGGCATTGGCGGGATATTCGCACCCAGCGCGGTAACCGGCGGCTTCATGGGCTTTGCCTTTGCCCGGCTGGTCAACGACATGAAGATCGTGGCCCCGCTCCATGAAGGGAATTTTACCCTTGTGGGGATGGCAGGGGTGCTGGGCGGCGTGCTGCATGCACCCCTTACCGCCATCTTTCTCATCGCTGAAATGACTAATGGTTATGAACTCATCGTGCCCCTGATGCTGGCAACTGCCATTTCTTTCTTCACCATCAAGACTTTCGACCCTCATTCCATTTTCACCCGGCAACTGGCGCTCAGGGGTGAGCTGATCTCGAAAGACAAGGACCAGACCGTCCTCACAGTTATGAACATCAGCAGCGTGATCGACAGGAACATCATGACCATTGGAAAGGAAGGTACTCTTGGCGACCTGACCAGGGTGATCGCAAAGTCGAAAAGGAACATGTATCCAGTGATCGATGAGGAAAACAATTTCCTTGGCGTGATCGACCTGAACGATATCCGGGCCGAAATGTTCGACCGGTCGAAATACGGTAACCCCATCCAGAAATATATCTTTCAGCCCCTCGATCACGTATCTTCAAATGATTCCATGAAAGCAGTGATGGAGAAATTCAACTCTACAGGCTATTATAATCTGCCCGTGATCGACGATGGCAAGTATGTCGGATTTGTGAGCAGGGCCCATGTGCTGAGCGCCTATCGAAAGACCCTGAAGGATGTGTCGCAGGAAGGATAGATGTGCAGGGAAAAAGGAATAGGGAAGATAGTCATTAGATGTGAGTAATGAGTACTGAGTAATGAGTAATGAGATCCGTATTCAGCATGATTGTCATCCTGAGTCGAAAGGCAGTATCCAGTATCCGGCATCTGGCATCTGGTATCCGGTATCTGGTATCAACATCATCTGCCTCAGGCAAACCTAAGGGAAATAGCTTATCTTTACCACTGTCATGATCAATGAGGCTATCATACTCGCAGGAGGTCTGGGAACGAGGCTCAGGGAGGTCATCGGGGACGAGATACCCAAGCCAATGGCGCCTGTCAGGGGACGTCCATTCCTTGAATACCTTTTCTCTTACCTTAACAAATGGGGGGTTACAAAACTTATCCTCGCCACGGGACACAGACATGAAATGATCGAAGCGCATTTCGGAAGCAGGTTTCATGAGCAGGATATCATCTATTCGGTCGAGCATGAACCCCTGGGTACAGGAGGTGCAGTAAAGCGGGCAATGGAGCATGTCAAAGGACCTACGGCATATGTGTTGAACGGCGACACTTACTTTGATGCAAACCTTTGGAAAATAGCCAATTTTCACCGGGCACATGAAGCAGATGCCTGCATGGCACTGCGGAAAGTGGGCGATATTTCCCGCTACGGCGCTGTGAAGATCGACCTGGAAAACCGGATCACAGATTTTGTTGAAAAAGGAAGCCAGGGCGGCATGGGCTTTATCAATGGCGGAACCTATATCATCAACAGGAAATCATTTATGCATACTGATCTGCCGGAAAAATTCAGCATAGAGAAAGATTATTTTGAACGGTACTTTGCTATACAGCGTATCTTTGGCGTCCGTTGTTTCAGCTTTTTCCTGGATATCGGGATACCGGAGGACTATAAAGAGGCACAGGATGCATTTGAAGGACTTATACATTGACAGGGAATGGACCCTTTTTCTCGACCGCGATGGCGTGATCAACGAGCGGTTGGAGGATGATTATGTAAAAAATACATCAGAGTTCCGCTTCCTCGAAAGGGTGCCTGAAGCAATCGCTTCACTGTTCGGGATATTCGGACGCATTCTGGTGGTTACAAACCAGCAGGGGATAGGCAAGGGGCTGATGACCGAGGAGGACCTTCGGATCATCCACGATCATATGGTCGACGGCATCGTCAAGGCCGGTGGGTACATTCATAAGATTTACCACTGCTCAAGCCTTGAGCGTGATGAGGACCCGATGAGGAAGCCCAATACAGGCATGGCACTGAAGGCGCAACAGGATTTTCCCGAGATCGACTTTAAAAAATCGATCATTGTCGGTGACAGCATGCACGACATGGAATTCGGGAAGCGACTGGGAATGATCAGGGTATTCATCCTTCCTGATGGGGAGAAGGTCGCCGGAGAACATTTCGACTTCCGCTTTCCATCACTGACTGCCTTTGCTGCCCGGCTTGCCTGACACCGGAATTTTACGCTATTTTTCCGTGCCCATTTTAACCTATCTTTGCGCTGTTGATAACTTAAAAGCACAGGTTTGACCCCAGCCCTGATATTCACGGCATTTGCATTGTATTCGGTAATGTTGTTTGCCGTAAGCTTCATCACATCGAGGAAGGCCGACAATGAGACCTTCATGCTCGGGAACAGGCGTTCGCCATGGTTTGTGGTGGCATACGGAATGATCGGAGCATCACTGAGCGGGGTTACCTTTATCTCCATCCCGGGGGATGTAAAGAATACGCAGTTTTCATACATGGTGATCGTGCTGGGTTACCTTATCGGTTATTATGTGATCGCCAATGTGCTCCTGCCTCTGTATTACCGGCTTCAGCTCACCTCCATTTACAGTTATCTCGGGCAGCGATTTGGTTTCTGGTCGTATAAGACGGGCGCGGTGTTCTTCCTGATCTCGAGGATCATCGGGGCATCTTTCAGGATGTTTCTGGTTGTTAATGTATTGCAGGTTTTTGTCTTCGATGCCTGGGGCATCCCTTTCTGGGCAACCGTGGCCTTTTTCATCTTGCTTATCATGCTTTATACCTTCCGGGGTGGCATCAGGACCATCGTGTGGACCGATACCCTGCAGACCACGTTTATGCTCGTGGCGGTGGTACTGACCCTTATCTTCATTTCCAACGAGATGGGATGGGATTTCAGCCGTTTGATACAGGATGTCAGGAACAGTGAATACAGCCGCATGTTTATCACCGAATGGCGCGACCGGCATTATGTGGTAAAGGATTTCCTGGCGGGAATGTTCATAGCCATTGTCATGACTGGCCTCGACCAGGACATGATGCAAAAAAACCTGTCGTGCAGGAACCTGAAGGAAGCAAAAAAGAATGTGTATATGCTGAGTGTAGCCCTGGTGCCGGTCAATTTGCTGTTTCTTGCTTTGGGCGCAGTCCTGTGGATCTATGCCGGCAGCATTGTTGGGTTTCCCTCCCTGGATACCACTGACGACCTTTTTCCGACTGTAGCCTTGCGGTACCTGGGACCTGTTGGTGGAGTTACATTTATCATAGGGCTTATCGCCGCGGCCTATTCCAGCGCCGATAGTGCCCTAACTGCGCTGACAACCTCATTCTCCGTTGATATTCTCGGGATAGGGAACAGAAATAATATTACTCCCCGGCAGAAAACGAGGATCCGTTACCGGACACACCTCGGGATTTCCATGGTTGTGCTCCTTGTGATCGTGCTCTTCAATGCCATCAGTGACCAGAGTGTGATCGCCAGCCTATTTACCATTGCCGGATATACCTATGGACCACTGCTGGGGATGTTCGCTTTCGGCCTCTTTACGAAATATAGTGTCAGGGACAGGTATGTGCCCTTCATCGCCCTAATGTCACCTACCATTTGCTATCTGCTGAGCATTTACGACCAGCAGCTTTTCCATGGTTACGACCTTGGTTTCGAATTGCTGCTGGTCAATGGATTTATTACTTTTTCAGGCCTGTTCCTTGTTAGTAAAAAGTGAAAAGTTCAGTTTGGATATATATTGATTGTTAGATATTTTAGCGACTTGTTTATGAGAGTATAATACTGCATTTGGGCAAGGATTTCCGGTCCATAACCAGAGAAACTGTTGCCTGGATGAGACCCGGTAAATATCCATTACACCTGGCAATGTCACAATGATCACATTATTAAAAAAAACATGGAAAACATCCGCTTCAAGGCCCTTGAGGCCACCCTGAACAGGAAAGCCGTAGTGTTCAGGTTACCATCAGGAAAGATCTCCGACTATTTTGGCGAGCAAACCTTTAACCAGGTATCCATGCAGGAGTTCCTGCCCGGTGATGCCTACATACAGGTGTTGCGATCAATGCAGCAGGGGGAGAAGATCGACCGCAAAATGGCTGATCAGATCGCTGCATCCCTTAAGGCCTGGGCCATGAGCAAGGGAGCGACCCATTACACGCATTGGTTTCATCCGCTTACCGGTGCGACAGCCGAAAAGCATGATGCCTTTATCAATCCTATGGGGGGAGGCAAGGCCATCGAGAATTTCCAGGGTGGTCAACTCATACAGCAGGAACCCGACGCTTCCAGCTTTCCCAGTGGTGGCATACGCAACACCTTCGAGGCCAGGGGCTATACTGCCTGGGATCCTACCAGTCCGGCTTTCATCATGGACCATACGCTCTGTATACCCACGATTTTTGTGTCCTATACCGGCGAGGCCCTCGACTACAAGACCCCTTTGCTGAGCGCCATCGATGCCATCGACAAGGCTGCTACGGAGGTCTGTCGCTATTTCGACAGGGATGTGTCAAAAGTTTTCCCCACACTGGGCTGGGAACAAGAGTATTTTCTTGTTGATACGGCCCTCTACCTGGCCCGTCCCGACCTGGTACTCACCGGCAGGACGGTTTTCGGGCATGCTTCCGCCAAGGACCAGCAGCTTTCGGACCATTATTTCGGGAGCATAGCACCCCGTGCGAAAGAATTCATGAAGGAATTCGAATACGAGTGCCACAGGCTTGGAATACCATTGAAGACAAGGCATAACGAAGTAGCGCCCAACCAGTTCGAGTGTGCCCCCGTATACGAGGAAGTGAACCTGGCAGTGGATCACAACCAGTTACTTATGCATATTATGCAGAAAGTGGCCCGGAACCATGACCTTACGGTATTGCTCCATGAAAAGCCTTATGCCAGGGTGAATGGATCAGGGAAGCACAACAACTGGTCCTTGTCGACCGATAACGGCATAAATTTGCTGAGCCCCGGGAAAGATTCAAAATCCAATCTTCGCTTCATCACTTTTCTTGTGAACGTGCTCATGGCACTTGACAAGCATGCAGGACTGCTGCGTGCCAGCATTGCATCGGCAGGTAACGATCTCAGGCTGGGCGCCCACGAAGCTCCCCCGGCGATCGTTTCGGCATTCATCGGCTCCCATTTAAGCAGTACGCTTGACGAGATTGAAAAGAGCAGGATCAACGGGAAACTTAAGACGGGGGGACAGCTCGAAATGAACCTCAGTATCCCCAAGATCCCGGAGATCCTTGCTGACAATACCGATCGCAACAGGACTTCGCCCTTTGCTTTTACTGGAAATAAATTCGAGTTCCGTGCAGTAGGTTCATCTGATACATGCTCCAATGCCATGACGGCCCTCAACCTGATCGTGGCCGACCAGCTCAGGGAATTCAAGCGAGAGGTTGATGCCCTCATTGCCAGGAAAATACCCAGGAACAAGGCCATTTACCAGGTCGTAAAGGAATACATCAAGGCCTCTAAGAAGATCCGTTTCGAGGGGAATTCATACAGCCAGGAATGGGTGGAAGAAGCATCAAGGAGGGGGTTGCCTAACCTGCAATCGACTCCGGAGGCATTGAAAGCATACATCAGCGACGAAACCGTGAGGCTTTTCGAAGAAAATAAAGTCCTTACCAGGAGGGAACTATACGCCAGATACGACATTAAGCTCGAGAACTATGTCAAGAAAATCCAGATCGAATCGCGTGTGATCGGCGACCTGGCCAACAACCACATTATTCCCATTGCGGTGAAATACCAGAACATCCTGATAGAGAATGCCAGGGGCCTCAGCGAGGTGCTTGATCCCAAAACCTACATCAAGTTATCGCGATTGCAGGTGCAGACCATCAAGGAGATTTCCTGGCACATCACTGAAGTGAAAACCCTGGTCGATGCCATGCTCGAAGAACGGAAGGTTGCCAACAAACTTCCTACCCATGAGGAGGCTGCTGCCGCTTATCATGAGAAGGTGATGGCATATTTCGAGCCTATCCGTCGCCATGTCGATAAACTTGAATTGCTTGTTGACGACGAGTTGTGGCCGCTGCCAAAATACAGGGAATTGTTGTTTATCAGGTAGATTTCGGGGGGCAGCTTCGGATGGCCTCCAGCCCCTGATAAAGGCCTCCAGCCCCTGCCACGGGCCGCAGGCAAATACCGTTAAAGCCTGTAATCCAGTAAAATAGTATTTTTTCTCTTTACCAGATACAGATTAACCCCTTTCGCGGTAATCCCACGTATTATTTTTTTATTTTTGGGCAATCCTCCTGAACAGCTAAGAACTCAGTCAATGATATCATCCACAATAGTTTTTTTTGATATTTATCAACCAATTAAATGATCGCATATCCATGATCTTTAAAAAAAACAAAGCAGACAGGAATTATAAGGTCATCAGTGTAAAAACATTTGCATGGGACCGTGTGATGAACAGAAAACGCAAGTATCGCCGTGTATTCGACCGGCATGAGATCAATTACCTCAGCGTTGCCCTGGAATTCTACAATAAGTTATTCGACGAGGAAGACTGGAAGACGGAAGTGACTTTCAAGGCCTTTCTTATGAACGGCGACAAGCGGGAAAAAGAACTCTGCAGCGAAACCAGGGAATTTGATGTACCGATGGACAGGAACAGCCTGTTGTTCGATTATGGCTGGGGTAACGATGAATATGGTAAATTCTGGCACGAAGGTGATTACCTTTGGGAAGTGCTCATCGACGGGGAACCGGTAGGCGAGGCTAAATTCCGCATTGAGGAGGAGGGTAAGGTTACCGAAAAGCAAAATCCCTATTTCCATGTTGCCTCCCTGAAGACCTATGAAGCACCAAGTGGTGACCTGCCCGAGGAAGGAAGGGTTTACCTCAAGCAATTTTCCAAAAAGGATACCCGGTATATCATGTCGGAACTCAAGTTTATCAACAGTATTGACCGGGAGTGGTTATGTGAGCTCTTCTTTAACTATTACGACGACACCGGCAGCCTCATTGGGGTGGCCGACAGCCTGGGATATATAACACCCAGCCTGGGCGCCGGTGAACCTTTTACCATCACGGCAGGGTGGGGAAGCGCCGACCCCGATTCCTGGATAAATGATAACTACCGCGTTGAAGTAGTCTTCATGGACCAGGTGGTGGCCATGATCCCTTTTATCGTTGGTGAGACAAATGTAGAAAGGCTGAGCGACTATGAAGCACTGGTCAACGAGGAAGTGACAGAGTTTTACGGGCACAGGGGACTGCCCGAAAAGAACATACCTGATGATGACAGTCCGGAACCTTCCGGTGAAGAAAATGAGGATGCAGAAACATCCCCGAAAGATGTCAGCATCGAGATCAATGACAGGCCTCTGGAAGAGATCCTGGCCGAGCTTGACAAACTTATCGGGCTGAAGGAGATCAAGACCAAGGTGCGCGAATATGTCGACTATATTACATACCTGCAGTACAGGCGCGATAAAGGCATTCCTGATGATGAGGAGATCAGCCTGCACAGCGTCTTTACGGGTAATCCCGGTACCGGGAAAACCACCGTGGCCAAGCTCCTGGGACAAATTTTCCATGCTATTGGACTACTATCCAAGGGCCACGTGCATACTGTGGAAAGCAGTGACCTGATATCAGGATATGTGAGGCAGACCGGCAAGGATACAGAAGCTGCCATTGAAAAGGCCAGGGGGGGGATACTTTTCATAGATGAAGCCTATATGCTTTTCAAGGAAGGTGCACCGAACGACTTCGGACCGGAAGCCATAGCTGCCCTGATCACCGAGATGAGCGACGGGCCTGGCGATATTGCCATCATGGTGGCCGGCTATCCCGTGGAGATGGAGCGATTTATCAACTCCAACCCGGGACTGAGGTCCAGGTTCAGGAACCATTACCATTTCGAGGATTATTCGCCTGATGAACTTACGGCCATTGCCGAATTTGCCGCCCGGGAGAAAGATGTTACCCTGTCGCACCAGGCCCTTGAAATGATAAAAAAGATCCTGACGGATGCATACCGCCGCCGCGACAGAAGCTTCGGCAACGCGCGCCTGGCACACTCGCTGGTCGATGAGGCCAAGATGAACCTGGGCATCCGGGTGGTCAGGCAGAATGATCCTGACAAGATCACCACGAAGATGCTCACCACGATTGAAGCTGAGGACGTTGAAGACCCCATGAAGGGAAAGATTGATGAAAGGCTGAAACTCGATATCGACAAACCCCTGCTCGACGAAGCCGTAGCTGAACTAAACAAACTTACAGGCCTGCACAGCATCAAGCAGGAGGTGAACGAGCTCATCCGGCTCACAAAATATTACAGGGAAATGGACCGCGATGTGCTCAAAGCCTTCAGCATGCATGCCATATTCATGGGGAATCCCGGGACGGGAAAAACCACTGTCGCCCGCATCCTGGGAAAAGCATACAAAGCCCTTGGACTGCTGGAACGCGGTCACCTTATCGATGCCGATGCGAGCGATCTCGTGGCAGGCTACGTCGGGCAAACCTACGAGAAAACCAAGAACCTTATCAAGGAGGCTATGGGAGGGGTACTTTTTATCGATGAGGCATACAGCATCACCGACAGCGCAGGCCACGGAAGCGCGGATGACTTCGGGAAGAAGGCCATCGCAGCGCTCATAAAGGAAATGGAGGACCACAGAGGGGAATTTGCCGTGATCGCAGCAGGCTATCCTGACAATATGCACCAATTCATAGAATCCAATCCGGGGATCAAGTCCCGCTTCGACCGTACCTATAATTTTGAGGATTTCACTGAAGAGGAACTCTGGTCGATCGCGGTAAGCATGCTGGCCGACAGGGGCCTTAAGGCAGACAAGGAAGCGGAAAAACATTTGAAGGATTATATCGCACACCTTTATAGCACCCGCAACAAGTTTTTCGGGAATGCACGATCGGTAAGGAAAGTCGTTGAAAAATCATTCCGTAACCACGAACTCCGCATGGCGGACATGGAGAAGGACAAAAGGACAAAAGCCATCCTGGGTACCCTCACCCTTGAAGACGTTATGGAATTCGTCCCGGCAGCAGATGAACAGCAAAGGGGAGGAATAGGCTTCAGGTTCGGGGACTAGTCAGGGTCATCGTGCTGCAGTTCATCAACACGACGGGAGTCCTCCATCGCTTTTTCTTCTTCACCTGTTGCATGCCAGATCGAAGCCCTGATCATGTATGCAAGGATATCCCTGTCGTCGATCGCAATGGCCTGGTTCACATCCTCAAGCGCCTTCTCGTATTTTCCCATCTGAAAAAGGATCTCAGCCCGTGAATTCAGGTAAAGGGTGTCGTCAGGGCTGAACTTCACGGCAATATCATAGTCGATCAATGCAGCCCTGTTCTTTCCTGCTTTCTGGTACAGGTCGCCGCGGGTGAAATAATAGTAGGCATCTTCAGGTTTCAGTGAAATGGCCCTGTTAAAGTCATCGAGGGCTTCATTCAGCATACCGAGTTCTTTCCTTGCCATACCCCGTTCTTCATATGCCCAATGATCTTCAGGATTATCAAGAATCTCACGGTTACATCGGTCGATGATGGCTTCATTGCTTTCTTTTTCCTCCCTTTCAAGCGGTCCGATATAATCCAGGGCAGAACCCCTGGCCAGGTCGCCCAGCACCTCTGGCCTGCCATAACTGTTGATGTAGTCGTCGAGAAAATCCGCAAAACTTTCCGCCACCACGCCCCATGTTTCCGGGGTTTCCTCATGGAAGGCATCCAGCACAGGCGATTCATTTTCATCTTTTCCGAGCTTCACCATAATAAGATGTTCCCCCGAAGAGGTGTGGCAGAACGGAATGAAAGGATAGGTGGCGATGTTCTCCGAAGGGATGCCGAAGTTCCAGTTTTTCATTTCAAGATATGCATCTTCAAGCTCCTCCAGGCTGTAAAGGTAATTGGCATTCCATTTTGCGGTTTCAAGCCCTTCAGGGTCATTCTTGATGATTTCATGCAGGCCCTCATCCACGATCATCCCTCCATTGGTAAAATACAGAAAAGCTTTGTATGACCGGGAAAGCTTTATCCCGTACTTCTCCTCAAATGCCTCAGCAGCCCCTTCCTCCAGGGGGCCGTTGAAATGACAAAGCGCAGGGCCGTCGCCGATGAGCCGGTCGAGCCTCGCAAGTACAATATCGATATCGGATGATCCTTTCATGGCTGGTCGGGATAAAAGCGGGGGATATCATCATCCCCGGGCACCGGCCTGGGTTTGCGTACTACCCTGGGCTTCCGCCTGATGATCACGGGTTCTTTCTTCTCCTTCTTTTCTTCCGGCTGGGATGTTTTTCGCTCTTTCTCCCAGGCGTAGAGTTCAGCACGGAAACGACGGAAACTGTTGTTCAGTTTTTCCGAAGGACTGTCATTATCATCGGTATCCACCCTGACCTTCCTCCCCGAGGTAAAGAAGAACTTAATGATCCGGTAGGCAATGTAGAGGAAAGTTACCGAAATGATCAGCGCAAGCATGATCACGGTGACGGCAGCCATAAAAGCACTGAATACGGTGTACATCAGGATGCGGACCGGAGCCCATGCCCTGTGCATCCTGATACTTTCAATAATGATGAAAACCAGCACCAGCAAAAACAGGGCATTCACGATATTGAGGTACCAGAAAGCAGTCCCTGAAGTGAACATAGCCTGCAGCCCGTTTTCAGTCCAGAAAGTGCCTGAATAGTATAATTCGACCGATTTTCTGCTGAACAGGGCTGCAAGGAAAAACAGTAAACTGATGTATGACGAGGCCCTCAGCGCCCACCATCGTGTACAAAAATAGTTTGTACGCCCCAGTATCAGGAAATAGAAGTATTCAGGGATCACCCCTATGGCTGATGGCAACCTGAAGTGCAGGCGGAATCCACGGAATCGCCGCTTCTGCCTTCCACAGATCCTGTCGTCCCACGCATAGGCAGCCCTGAGGCCGTAGCGCAGTGCTGCAGAGAGGGAAAACACCAATGATGCGCCGGCGATAATGAACAGAATGAATCTTAACATAAGAATTGGTTTTCGGCTGGCCAAATGTAGGAATTTTAAGACAGAATAAAGGGAGTTTAGGGTTTTGGGTTAAGGGATTTTGCTCTCAGCCATAAAATGGACCGGATTTCCATACACAATGATAGTCGGAATCCGGAATTTCATATTTTTACAACGATAAAAAGCAGACATCATGCTGTCACCGCTATTCAGCCACCTCCTCATCCCGTTCATCATCGCGATGTTCCTGGCCATGACCATGGGAGGGAGTGGAACAGCCCCTGCATTTTCGGCTGCTTATGGTGCAAACGTTATCCGTAAGACCCTGATCCCAGGCATCTTTGGCATTATGGTCTTCCTTGGGGCCATCATTGCCGGTAAAGGGACAGCCACTACGGTAGGAAAAGGATTGTTGAATCCCGACATGATGACCTTTACCGTGGTCTCGATTGTTCTTTTCTCCGTGGCCATAGCCCTGCTGATCTCCAATATTGCAGGAATACCCCAGTCGACAAGCCAGGCCACCGTGCTGGCAGTCGTTGCCCCGGCACTGTACTTCAATGACCTCAATACCCATAAACTGCTGGTGGAGATCGTCCCTACATGGTTCATCCTGCCTGTGGTCTCATTCTTCATCAGCTACCTGCTGGGGAAATACATATACAAGCCCATGCGAAGACGTGGATTGACAATGTCTCGAGCCAGCAACGTAAACCTGAACCCGATATGGAATACGTTTATTGTGATCATGTCCCTTTATGTAGCATTCTCGATCGGTGCCAACAATGTGGCCAATGCGGCCGGGCCGATAGCATCCATGACCTCCAATGAACTGAACATCCCGCTGGATAAAAATTTCAACCTGATCATGATCCTCGCGACCCTCATCGTGGCTCCAAGCTTCGGTATCGGCAGTTCGGTGTTCGGGCATAAGATCGTGAGGAACACGGGGAAGGAGATCGTGCTTTTCGGGAAGTTCGAGGCTGTGCTCATCGCTTTCGTGTCGGCCAGCCTGCTGCTGGCAGCTTCCATCACCCGTGGGATCCCCAGTTCGCTGGTGCAACTCAATGTGGCAGCCATCATTGGCATTGGCGTGGCCAAGCTGGGGGCAAAGAATATCTTCAGAAAGACAGAAGTGCGGCGTTTCTTCCTGATGTGGCTCATCGCACCCCTGATCGCTTTCGGCCTGTCGCTATTGCTGATATACCTTGCTGACCTGGGCGGGTACCTGTAAACCACAGCTAAACGAGCAGAATATTTCCACTTTCCACTGACCCGGAGAATTTGCCCTGCAATATTCCTCAACTATACAGGATATTTTCCGCAACTCATGATAGAAAATTACGTAAAAACATATTTGGTAAATTTGCAAAAAACTAGTACGATGCGCTTCGATAAGACTATCCCCTTTTTCCTGGCCCCGTTGCTGCTCCCGTTCCTGCTGCACGCCCAGATCAATGTAAGCAGGATCGACGGCTCTTTCAATGCGGGCGCCCGCGATGGTATCATCTATGCCTTGCCCCGGACGCTCATACAGGTGGAGGTTACCGTTGAACAAAAGGAAATGCTGAAGGGACCCTTGAGCGGTTTTGCCGAAAAATACATGGGGATAACAGATGTTATCGAAAATGACGGGTTTGAGTACAATATTCTGGATATCAAGCTTAACCCATTGCCGGAGCCGGATCCCGGACATTATTATTTTGTGGCAAAAGGAGAGAAATTATCGAAAACCACATGGGAAACCATGGTCAGCTTGAATGGAATGGGGATGATCACCGCTGTTGGAGACCGCCGGCAGACCGGACAGGCGGGCACCGACGGCCTGCGCCAGGTGCTTGGAAGCGAAGAGGTGATGGAACTGTTCAGTAAATATGCCGAAATGAACCTTTATCCCAGGGTGGACACGATCGTACGCACCATCAATATCGACACCGTCACCATTGAAGATTACAGCTTTCGTACCACCATCATCGACAAGCCGCTCGAAGTCAAAGCCCGGGAAACAGCGGAAATGATCAGCAGGATCCGCGAAGGCCGCTATAACCTGCTCACAGGCTACCAGGAGGTGAATTACAGCGAGGGCACCATCCGGTTCATGAACGATGAACTCCTTGCACTCGAAAAGGAATACATGCAACTCTTTACCGGGGCCGTGGTGCGGAGCGAACTCACCTACAGCTTTACTTTCCTTCCTTCGGAAGAGAATGTCAACGAGAACGTGGCCATCTTCAATTTTTCCAGCGGCAAAGGCATTTCGGAAGGCGGGGGAGGGGGGACCCAGGGATTCATAAGGGTCGAGAATCATGGCAACACTGCCGCCATTGCCCGTGGGGAAGCCCGGTCGGGTGGCGGACTGGTATACCGCATCCCTGAGAATGCCACCGTGAGGTTCATTTTCAACGGGGAAACCGTTGCCCGCATTACGGTACCGGTCAGCCAGCTGGGAAAGGTCGCCAGCCTGCCGCCCGGAGCATCCGATGTTGAATTTGACGGGGAAACCGGCGGATTGAAATCTGTCGGGCTCGAAGCGGAGTAGGGGATGGAACAGAGGAACAATATTCTCTATTCATAGCGCTTTCCTGATCCTCACCAGGGACTCAAGGAGTTTTTCAAGCTGGCCGAGCGGCAACATGTTCTCCCCGTCCGACAGGGCGTCGGAGGGCTTCGGGTGGGTTTCGAGGAAGATCCCGTCGGCGCCGACGGCAACGGCAGCCTTCCCCATGCTTGCGATCAGGTCCGGCCTTCCGCCACTGACCCCGCCCGGCTGGTTGGGCTGCTGCAGGGAATGGGTGATATCCGCGATCACGGGCACGCCATGGGCCTGCATCCAGGGGATATTGCGGAAATCAACCACCAGGTCCTGGTAGCCGAACATGCTGCCCCGCTCCGTGAGCATCACCTGCT
>JAXGTH010000002.1:0-69017 GCA_040775045.1 Bacteroidales bacterium | reverse complement strand
TGGCAGATTGCCGGCCTTTTCTTCTCGCTGGTATTCATACTTATCTTTGCCAACTGGGGCCATCCCGGAACGGAAAACAACTTCCTTTACTGGATGTATTCCTTCAAATGGGAACTGACCTCGATCTTCGGCATTTTCCTGGCTGCATCCCTCATCATAGTACTCAGGATCGACTGGTGGAAGGTAATTCTCGGGGTTCTATCCGTGGTTGCCGCGTGGATTCTATTTCCGGATAAATCAGTGATCCCTTTCCTTGTTGCAGTGACATCGCTCGTCATACTCATTGCCTCCAAGCCCGGCGAGGCACGCGAATGGCTTGGTGAAAGCTGGTTCTTCACAAAGCAAATCCTGCCGTTGCTGGCTGCCGGAGTCCTGGTGGCAGGATTTCTTCTGGGAGGACCCGAAGGCACCGGGATCATCCCCGATCATTATATCGCTTCACTTGTGGGGGGGAATTCCCTTATGGCAAACTTTTTTGCATCTGTTTTCGGGGCATTCATGTATTTTGCCACCCTCACGGAGATACCGATCATACAGGGCCTGCTGGCCAATGGTATGGGAAAAGGACCAGCGCTGACCCTTTTGCTTGCCGGTCCGGCACTTTCACTTCCCAATATGCTGGTGATCAGGTCGGTGATCGGTAATAAAAAAACCATTGTCTATATTTTTCTGGTTATTGTGATGGCTACCTTCTCGGGCATGATCTATGGTTCAATTTAATCCGAAATAAATGAAAATCCTCATCCTATGCACCGGAAACTCCTGCCGCAGCCAGATGGCCGAAGGCTTCCTGCGTTCCTTCGACCGGGGGCTTGAAGTTTTCTCGGCAGGGACCCGTCCCGAAAAGGAAGTCAATCCCCATGCAGTTGCCGTGATGAAAGAAGCCGGCATCGACATTTCAGGAAACAGGCCCGAGCCAGTTGAAAAATACCTCGGCCAGCCTTTCGATCATGTGGTCACCGTTTGCGACGGAGCAAGGGAAAGTTGTCCTGCCTTCTCCGGAAAGGTCGGTCAGCGGCACCCTATCGGGTTCGAAGACCCGGCAGATGCCAGGGGGCCCGTTGATGAGGTGCTGCAGGTATACAGGAGCACCAGGGATCAGATCAGGCTACAATTTCTCGATTGGTATAATAAGATAATAGCATGAGCAAATGAACAGAAATAAGAATAAGCGACTTTCTTTCCTCGACCGCTACCTCACGCTCTGGATCTTCCTGGCCATGCTTGTCGGGGTGCTGTGGGGATACTTCTCTCCCGGGATCAAGGACGTATGGAACAGCATGGTGGTGAACGAAACCAACATCCCGATCGCTGCCGGCCTCATCCTGATGATGTACCCTCCCCTGGCCAGGGTACGCTATGAAGAAATGCCCCGTGTGTTTTCAAACTACAGGATACTCGGGCTTTCGCTCATACAGAACTGGATCATCGGACCCCTGCTCATGTTCTTCCTGGCCATCATTTTCCTCCATCATGAGCCGGGATATATGTATGGTCTTATCCTGATCGGCCTGGCCCGGTGCATCGCCATGGTGATCGTATGGAACGACCTGGCGGGAGGGTCAAGGGAATATGCGGCAGGGCTCGTGGCCTTCAATTCCATCTTCCAGATCATTTTCTTTTCACTCTTTGCCTGGCTGTTCATCACTGTACTCCCGACCTGGTTCGGCCTCCCGGCCATTGAAGTCAATGTGACGATCGCAACCATAGCAAAGATCGTTTTCATTTACCTTGGCATTCCTTTCGCTGCCGGATTCCTCACAAGGTTTGTGCTGATCAGGATCAAGGGAAGTGATTGGTATCAGCAAAGGTTCGTCCCCGTGATCAGTCCCGTAACGCTTATTGCTCTGCTTTTCACCATCTTCGTCATGTTTTCCTACCAGGGCGACAATATCATCAGCCTGCCTGTGGATGTGATCATGATCGCCATCCCGCTGGTGATATATTTCGTGATCATGTTCCTTGTTTCGTTCTTTATGGGAAAACGGATCGGGGCAGATTATTCCAGAACGACCACAGTGGCCTTCACTGCAGCCTCCAATAACTTTGAACTGGCCATTGCCGTATCGATCATGGTGTTCGGGATCAGCTCACAGGAGGCCTTTGCCACCGTGATCGGGCCACTTGTCGAGGTCCCGGTGCTGATCGCACTCGTGAACGTGGCCCTGTGGTTCCGACGGAAATACTTCGGAAATCTGAGATCTGAAGGCTGAAATCAGAAATCAGAAATACATTATGCCTGGCCTGCCTGTTCCTGCAGATGCTTCTGGTAAGCCTTCCATCCCGGGCACCATTTGGTGTGCCAGCGCCACAGTCGCGACCAGAATGAGTTCGGCTTTTCTTCGGCCTTCAACCTCATTTTGCAGGTCTCACAACCGAATTCCTTTTTTGTTGTCATAATCGGGTAATTGAATGAGTATCCGTTTCCAGGTACTTTGTATATTGTAACCTTTAAACTGTAAAATTAACATCAATCCAGTCCTTTCACCCTGGGCTTACCGGCAATGAAATCCTTAAGGTAATAAGGTTCGAAATAGGCCAGGTTTTCAAATTCTGCATTAATGAACTTCCGATGGGCCAGCACCGCCACGTTTACAGCCGAATTGAAATTCCCTTCCAGGAAGATCATGCGTTTGTGATCGAGAACGTTTTTGCACTTTTCCGCCCCGTCGCCAAAAAAACAGATCGTATGGTCTTCCCGTTCATTTGCAAATGACCCCTCGCCCACGATCATGGCTTCAGTATCCCTCACCATGATCCCTTCATGGTCATACAATGCTGTATATACTTCCATTCGCCGTGCATCGATCATCGGGCAAAACAGGATATCCCCTTCCGGATAACCATTTTCCATTACGGTTAATCTGGCACCGTAAGCCATGGCCTGCAGGCTTGGAACGGCGATCAGCGGGATATCGAGCCCGTAGCAGAAACCTTTTGCTGCCGAAACCCCTATCCGGAGGCCGGTATAGGATCCCGGTCCCATGCTCACGGCCACAGCGGTAAGTTCATCCATCTTGAGCCCTGCCTGCCGGCAAACCTCCTCGGCAAACAAAGTAACCCTGGCCGCATGGATGTTCTTTTCGTCGCTTTCTTTCAGGGCAATCGTTTCTCCCTGCCGGGAAACACCTACGGAACAAACCTGTGTAGCCGTTTCAATGTTCAATATCAGTGACACGGAAAAAGGTTTATAGGGATCAATAATCGCTATTCTTCTTTAAAGAGGTCTTCCCTTTTGGTTATCTTCAACTCATCGCCATCCTTGAGGATTTTCGATACCAGGCTGTAAGGTCCGGTAACTACCTGCTGGCCGGCTTCAAGTCCTCCCCTGACCTCAATATTGGTGTTGTCCTGGATACCGATCTCCACCTCCTGCATCCTGGCGACGCCATTGTCGTTCAGGAATACCACTTCTACAAATTCCTTCTCATCCCCTGCGTTCCCTTCGCCGGTGCTGGCCTCGGGAGTTTCAGCAGGGGCAACGGTATCGGTCCTGGTGGTCACTGCCCCGATAGGGATGATCAGCACATCCTTGGCATACTCCGTCTGGATCTCTACGGTGGCCGACATACCGGGCCGCAGCGGTGAATAGGTTGGATCATCCCCGGGAACCAAATCGGCATAGGATTCGGGCAAGACCATGATCTTCACATCGAAATTCGTGACCTGTTCGGCGCTCACCCCGACAGTGTTGGCAGAAGTGGCAATCTCGGTGACGACTCCGAGGAATTCCTTGTTCAGATAGGCATCCACCTCAATGGTACAGGTATCAAAAAGCGATACCCTTACAATATCGTTCTCGTTCACTTCAACATTGACTTCCATATTCTGAAGGTTGGCAATGCGCATGATCTCGGTCCCTGCCGAAAACTGGGATGCTCCGGTCACCCTTTCCCCTTTCTCCACATTCAGTTTTGACACCGTTCCACTGTTGGGGGCCGCAACCGTGGTTTTCTGCAGGTTGTCCCTGGCCTCCCTAAGGGTGGCCTGGGCACTCCTGATAGCGAATTCGGCACTGGCTACCGTTTGCGCGGCAGCGTCGACCTCAGCCCTGGCCACTTCGTAGTTGGCTTTCGAGGCATCGTATTCCGACTGGGCGATCACATTCTGTTCCCAGAGCGACTTGTTCCGTTCATAACTGACCCTGGCGTTGGTGAACTGGGCTTCGGCCTGGGCCAGCCTTGCCTTGGAATTGGCCAGGTTGGCCTGCTGGGAACTCAGATTGGCTTCGGCCCTTTCGAAAGCGGAAATATAGATCTCTGGATCAATCTTTACCAGCAGATCGCCCGTTTCAACCTCATCGCCCTCCTTGACGTAGAGTTCAACCACCTCTCCTGAAATATAAGGTGAAATCATCACGTCCTGCGCAGGCTGTATCTTACCATTGGCTGATACGGTTTCAATGATGCTGCCTGTTTTGACCTCCTCAACGGTCACGGCAAGGCCGCTGCCTGTATTGCCCTTATTTACGGCAAAAATGATAAGGATCACCAGCACCACAACAATGATGATGATCCAGGTTCTTTTCTTTTTGAACATTAGGCGCTATATTTATCTGTTAATCAGTATCTTAAAAAGCGATTCCGTGAACACCGGAATCCCACCGGTGAAACTCACCGGGCACGCTCCAAAGGTCAAAGATAAGTTCTTCTATTCGATCGAAAGCGGATTTCCCATGTAAAAACTTAAAATTGTGGTCTTAAAGATATAATCATATTTTGCCTGCAGCAGGTCCGACTGTGCCAGGGTGAGCTCCTTCTTGATCTCGTTGTATTCAACGGAGTTGATCAGGCCCACATCAAATTTTTGTTCTGCATATTTAAAGGCTTCCTCCTGTGCTTCGACCTGTTTCAGGGTCGAACCGTACCGTTTCAGGGCAGCCACCGCATCGGCATAGGACTGTTCGATGGTCTTCCGGAGGTTGTTTTTGGTCAGCTGCAGGTCATATTCTGCACTTTCCATGGCAATCTTTGCCCTTGTGATGGCATTCCTGGTTTGCCAGCCGTTGAAGATGGGAATGTTGAGAAAAAACCCAACTGAACGGTTATTGTTATCCGAAAGCTGGTCGCCCCATTCCTTTACCTTGCTGTCCATGTAGATGGTGTTTGGTACATATACAGGCTCACCACTCGCCGTATACCCGATCTCCTGCTCGACCGTGATGGGGTCGAGGGGGATGGTGTTCAAGCCCGAATACCCGCTTCCCCATGAGCCGCTGAGACTCAGCGTGGGGCTTTGCATGCCACGGGCAATGGAGATGTCGCGCCTGGCAATGTCGACATTCAGTTCGGCCAGTTTCACCTCCGGCCTGTTGATGATGGCATAGCTGTATACCTGGCTGGAAGTGACATCGATGGACGGCTTGTCGACCGACCGGAGCCTGGGTACCTGCACTTCAAAAGCTTCATCGACAGGAAGATCGATCAGTTGCATGAGGCTGAGGTAGGATATTTCCAGCCTGTTCTCGGCCTCCACCACCTGAAGCTCTTCTAGTGCGGCCTGCGCCTGTATGTTCAACAGGTCACCCCTGGCCAGGGTCCCGGCTTCAACGAGTTTTTCCATCCTTTTTACCTGCTGCTGTGTTACATCCAGCTGCTCCCTCGCCACCATCAGCAATTCCCTGTTGAACAGGATATCGAGATAATACCCTGCGACCGTCAGGGAAATATCATCCATCAGGTTGTCGAGATAAAACTGGGAATAATCCAGGGCCAACTGGTTTTTCCTGATCTGGTTCACCTTTTGCAGACCGCTGAACAGGGTCATGCTTCCCTGCAGGTATAAGTTGTCGGACCTTACACGCGTGGTGGCGAATTCATTGGTAAACCTGTCGATGGTCCTGCCCCAGTTGTTTGACGTGCTTGCCCCGGCACCGATACTGGGCAAGGTCCCAAGCTTGCTCTGGAGTACATTGGCCTTGTTTGTTTCCACCGCCAGCACCTGCTTCTTGATGTCGAGGTTGTGCTCGAAGGCATAATCAATGCAATCCTGCAATGACCATAACTGCTGGGCCCGCAAGGAAGCACTGCCTAAAAGGATCATCATGCTGAGGATGATCCCGGTGAGGATCAACTGAAAAAAAGTACGCTCTGAAAGAGAAGTGGTTTTAATCATTGTTATCTTTTTTATGGTTTTTCCCTTAAGCACCTAAAAATATGCCACTTTAATAAACTTCTGATTTACAGGCAATTTTAGGAGCCGGAACATAAGAATACATTTTAAAGTGTTCGTTTTGCTACCATTGATGTCCAAATGCGAACAATAGCCGTTCCTGACCAGATATCCACCTCAAATGTATGAATATTTAAGTACATTTGTTATTCAAGTTAATTTCTTCCGTCATAACTTAACAGGATCGAGATGAAAACCCATCAAAGAACTTTATTCCACTGTGCCATTTTGGGTATGGCCAGTATATTTGTTTTTCAGCACATCCAGGGGCAGGTTACACCGGGCGACACCATCCATGCCGTCCATTATGTAATCGACCTGCAGGAGATCGATACGGATGCCAAGACCATAACGGCTGCCACCACGGTCACCCTCACTCCCCTGGTCGATAACCTTGACGCGGTCCCGCTTGAACTGATGGAGCCCTTGGTGGTGGATGCCGTATTTGTAGATGGAGTGGAGGTCCAGGCTGTCTTTGACAACAATATTATCCTCATCCCTACCCTGACAACCGTCTCGGTAGGCGACACTATCGATATACAGGTGCAATACCACGGTGAGCCTTTCCACGAGAGCTGGGGAGGTTTTCATTATTCCGGTTCCTATGCTTTCAACCTGGGCGTTGGCATCAGCTGGATCCCCCATAACCTTGGCAAGACCTGGTTTCCATGCATCGATGATTTCACGGACAGGGCCACCTACGATGTGCTGGCTACTGTTCCCGACGGCAAGATGGCCGTCGGCGGGGGAGAGCTGGTTGGAGTGACCATCAACGGCAACGGCACATCAACTTATCACTGGCATCTTGCACAGCAGGTACCCACTTATCTGGTCTCAGTGGCGGTTGGAGAATATGCCCTTGTGGAAGATACCTATGAGGGGCTGGAGCGTACTATCCCGATCACTTATTATGTAAAGCCTGGTGACACCGCCAAGGTGCCGGGCTCATTCGAGCGGATCAAGGAGATCACCGCTCTTTACGAGGACCGCTTCGGACCCTACTCCTGGCACAGGATCGGTTATGTGGGCACTGCCCTGGGCGCCATGGAACATGCCACCAATATTGCATACCCGAACTTCTGCATTACAGGCAACGCATCTTACGAAAGCCTTTATGCCCATGAACTCTCCCACATGTGGTTCGGCGATAAGGTAACCTGCGACAAGGCCGGGGAGATGTGGATCAACGAAGGCTGGGCCACGTTCTGCGAACATTATTATGTGGAGGCCCTCGACGGGGTGGATTTTTTCAAGACCCAGATGCGTGATATGCATGCCTCGGTACTGCAGGGGTGTCATACGGAGGAAGGAGGCTATCATCCACTCAATAATATCCCACAGGAATACACTTACGGCACCAGTGCCTACGACAAAGGTGCCACGGTGGTACAGGCGCTGAGGGCTTACCTTGGCGATGAGGTCTTTTTTGAAGCATGTAAATCCTTTCTCGATGACCTTGCCTTCACGTCAGTGTCGTCGTACGATATGGAAGCGAATTTTACAGCCAATACCGGCACCGACATGTCGGGTTTCTTCAACAACTGGGTTTATCATGGGGGAACACCCCATTATTCCATCGACTCCTTTTCCGTGGTCCCACATATGGGTACCAGCGATGTGACAGTATATGTGAAACAGAAAAGGAAAGGGCCGGCCTTCACGGGCAATGACAACCGGATCGCCTTCACGGTGATGGACAACCAGTGGAACACTTATACCGATACCATCCATTTTTCCGGAACAAGCGGGCATACCACCTGCACGGTTCCCTTTTACCCTGAAGAAGTGTTCCTCGACCTGGAGGAAAGGTATTTCGACGCCACGGTGGATAATTACAGGGTGATCGAGGAAACCGGTGAGGTAAACTTCCCCGAGACTTATTTTTCGCTGGAAGTGTTCGAGCTCTCCGACTCGGCTTTTGTGCAGGCCACCCATAATATGGCCCCTCCTGACAGCATGGTGGTGCCCGTTCCCGATCTGCGGCTCTCCGACTACCGCTACTGGACCCTTAAGGGACTGGTACCGGAAACCTTCAATGCGAAGGGACGTTTCTTTTACAGCAAGACCGGCCTGGACAATACCCTCATCCTGAGCGAGAGTGATTCGGTGGTGATCCTTTTCAGGGAGCATGCCGGAATGGAATGGCAGGCCGTTGATTTCACGGTACTCGGCACCTGGTCGATCGGTTATATCTACGTGGAAAATCTGCAGATGGGTGAATATACGCTGGCTGTGTGGGACCTTTCTGTTTACGACCGGGAGTTCCCGGGCGAAGCCGAAAAAGGGCATCTCCGCATTTTCCCCAATCCTTCATCGGGAAAATTCACTTTTGATATCTCCTCCGGGGAAGCCACCGCGCTGGAGATCTATTCCATGGACGGGAAACTTGTTGAAAAGATCCTGTTACGGAGTAATAAAAGGCAAATTAACTGGACCCCGGAGGGATTGCAACCCGGCACATACCTGGCCGTGGTCCGCGGGGAACATGAACAATCACTCGACAGGCAGAAATTCATTTATCTCAGATAACCAACCGGTCACACAGGTCCGGAGACCTGTGTGACCGGGTACTCCTTAGTAAGCATGAGCTATTCCATCAAATCCCTTATCGCCCTCTACGAGGAGCATGCCGATCCCGGTAAAGCAGCACAGATGAATGCCTATATGAAGGGCCGGTTCGAATACCTCGGGTTGCCCACCCCGCTCAGGCGCGAACTCACAAAGCAATTTTTTAAGGAAAATGGATTGCCCGGGCTGCAGGAGGTCATCCCTTTGGTTGAATCATGCTGGGAGATGCCCCATCGCGAATACAAATATTTTGCATTGGAACTGCTGGTAAAAATGAAAAAGCAATTGGGTCACGATGCCATTTACCTTTACGAGAAACTGATCCCCGACCAGGGATGGTGGGACACGGTCGACCTGATCGCTCCTACGCTGGTCGGGTACCATCTGCTCCAATACCCCGGTGAGCGGGCTGCCTACGTCAATAAGTGGATCAATTCAGGAAACATCTGGCTGCAACGCAGTGCCATATTGTTCCAGCTCAAGTACCGGAGCGGAACGGATACGCGCCTGCTCACAAGCGTGATCCTCCGCCTGAAGGATTCAAAGGAATTCTTTATCCGTAAGGCTATCGGCTGGATCCTCAGGGAGTATTCCAAGACCGATCCTGATTTCGTGGTGCGTTTTGTCCAGTCCCAGGACCTCTCAGGCCTCAGCCACAGGGAAGCCCTCAAAAGGATCATGCGGGGAAAAATCTAAAAAGTCCCAAAACTGATTTTTTTCACATACTTTTGCACGCACCCGCAGAGTTAACTAATGTACTGGATACCGAGTTGAAGATGTTGACAAGACTTACACTGCTTACCCTGTTGTTTTTCCTGATCAGTTTTTCATGCAATAATCCTGCGGGTACGGAGCATTCATCCCCCGATGCACAAAATATTCAGCCAACAGTGATCTGCGACCCTGTCACGGCTGAACAGAAAGCTGCCTGGATCGACAGCATCTTCACCCATATGGCAAAAGGGTACTGGTTTAACGGTGCCGTGGCCTATCTCGAACAGGGATGCCTGGTTTACCGGAAGGCGTTCGGTTACGGAAATTTCATGAGCAAGGACAGCTTAACCACATCATCTTCATTCCAGCTGGCATCTGTTTCGAAGATGTTCACGGCCATGTCGGTCATGATACTGAAAGAAAGGGAGTTGATCGACCTTGATGCCGATATCAGGCGTTACCTGCCCTCCTTCCCCTATGACAGCGTGACGGTACGGATGCTGCTTACCCACCGTTCGGGTCTGAGCCGCTATATGTCGCTTGCCCACGATGAGTGGAAGAACAAGGAGGTTCCGCTCACCAACAACGATATGCTGAAACTTTTCGAAGAATTCCGGCCTTCCCCATATTTCAAGCCGGGAAACGGATTCCATTACTGCAACACGAACTATGCACTGCTCGCCTGCATCGTTGAGGCCGTAAGCGGGATGCAGTTCGCTGATTTTGTGAAAGCCAACATTTTCGATCCCCTTGGCATGGACCATTCATTCGTTTACCATATGAACGGTGACACTGCCGTTTCTTTTTATGTCGATACGGGAGTAATGGGACATACGTACCGGGGCTGGAGGCCCGTCAGGGTGCGGAATGAATACCTCAACGGCGTTACCGGCGACAAAGGAGTGTATACCAGCATAGAGGACCTGGCAAAATTCGACCAGGCCATCACCCATAATAAGCTGGTATCGGCCGGGAGCATGAAGGAAGCCTTTACACCGGGAAGCCCCGGATACTGGAAAAGAAAGGACAATTATGGCTTCGGCTGGAGGATCAGGGAGAGCGAAGACAGTACGGCATTCCATTTTGGCTGGTGGAAAGGCTTCAGGGCTTATTACATCAGGGATATGAAAAGACAGAAAACACTGATCGTTCTTACCAACAAGGACAAAGGGCCCGGATCATCAGTTTACTGGGATATCATCCGTGATTCAACCCATATGATCCGTTTTTCGGAACACCTCACGGTGAATTGATACGAAGAGCTAAGGAGTCACCAGCTTGAACCCTACCCCGTGCACATTGATGAGTTCGACCGTCGGGTCCATTTTCAAATATTTCCTGAGCTTGGTGATGTAAACATCCATGCTCCGGGCATTGAAATATGAATCGTCGAACCAGATCCTGTTGAGGGCCACACTACGATCGACCACCTGGTTGAGGTTCTGGCAAAGCAGTTTCAGCAGGGCGGCTTCCTTGGAGGTCAGTTTCACTTCTTCCTTATCCAGTGAAAGGGTTTGCCGCACAAAATTGAACTCCATCTTTCCAAGCTTGTATACATCACCTTCGGGCCCCTGCTTTTCATCATTCCTGATCCTGCGCAATATGGCTTCCATCCGTGCCAGCAACTCCTCCATGTTGAAAGGCTTTGTGAGGTAATCGTCGGCGCCCAGTTCGAAGCCCCTGAGCTTGTCCTCCTGCATCGATTTAGCGGTGAGGAAAAGGATCGGCACCTTTTTGTCGATATTCCTGATCTCTTTGGCCAGCGTGAAACCGTCCTTTACCGGCATCATCACATCCACGATGCAGAAGTCGTAATCATGCTTGTTGAATTCAACAAAAGCCTCCTGTCCGTTCACACAAAGCGTGGCCGGATAACCCTTGGCCTCCAGGTATGATTTGAGGATGGTACCGAGGTTCCTGTCGTCCTCGGCCAGCAGCACCCTGACTTTTTCGTTATCCATGGCTAATATTATGAGTCGTAAGGTAAATATACATAAAATTTCGTTCCCTTCTTCAGTTCACTCTCCAGCCTGATACTCCCCTTGTGGTATTCCACGATCACTTTAACATAACTGAGACCCAAACCGAAACCCTTGAAATCGTGCAGGTTTCCCATTGGCACGCGGTACAGTTTTTCAAAGATCTTCTTCTGGTTCTTCTTGCTGATCCCGATGCCGTTGTCTTCGATCGAAATCATCACACCTGTCCTCACATTCTGCGTGCTCACCCTGATAATGGGTTTCTGGGGCGTATATTTATTGGCATTGTCGAGCAGGTTGTTGACCAGGTTGGTAAAGTGTACCCTGTCGGCATGGATCTCGGAAGGGTCAGCCTGCAAATCGGTGATGATGCTGCCGTCCTTGATCTGCACCTGGATCCCGATTTTGTTCACCACGTCGGAGATCACTTCGTGGATATCGAACCATTCCCTGTTGAGTTCAATTTGTTTTTTCTCCAGCACTGCCGATTGCAGGATCTTTTCCGCCATGGCCCCCAGGCGCTGGTTCTCCTCGCCGATGACCCCGATATAGGTATCGTACAAAGATTCCGACTTGATCACATCGTGATCCTGCAGGGCCTGGCAGGCAAGTGAGATGGTCGAGATCGGGGTCTTGAACTCATGCGTCATATTATTGATGAAGTCATTCTTCATCTCCGATAAACGCTTCTGCCGGTATATGGTCAGGATGGTATAGGTAAACGAAAAGATGATCACCAGGATCAGGCTTATGGAGATGGTCATCAGGCCCGACATCTGCCCGAGGAGGAAACCCCTCTCGTTGGGGAAATATATCATCAGGTAGTCGGGATCTTCCGACAGGTCGTCAGGGAAAAGCGTAAAGGCATAACCCTTTTCAAGCAATTCCGAAGGATCGCTGCCCTCCGACCTGAGAACCATCTGTTCCCGGTCTGTGCTGAACACCCCGAACTGGAAAGTGGTGCCAATGCTTTTCTTGTTCAGCTCGTCGCGCAAAAGTGAATCGAGGAGTTCATAAGTAAGTCGTTTCTCGATGAGTTTGAAGCCCTCCAGCAAACCCTGCTCTACGGGCAGTTCAAGGGAAAGGAGGTATTTGTTGTAAAAGTTTTCCAGCTCAGGCCTGTTATCGATACCGGCGAATTCGTGATTCAGCATGTGCGACAGTGAGTCGCCGGATACACTCCCCCCCGTCGATCTTCCCAGTTTATCAATGGTGGTCTGGAGCCGGCCAGCGAGTTCCGACTTCTCCAGCCTGAACACCACACCATCCACGGCCTCATTGACCGACCGTACAAAGTTGGCCTGCCGGAGGTCCATGGCATTTCTCATCCAGTATACCTGGACAAGGACCAGGGCGATCAGCGCAAGGCCCATCAACCCGATGATGAATATGATCACTTTCCTGTTCACCATGACAAATTTATGGGATGGAGCGGACAATCAGGATGCTTTAACTTTTTTTAACGTTCATTAGTGTTTGTTAACATCTCTGGCATGAAATTCGTTATACTTTTGTTTCGGATGCTAATCCAATTTCTACGTACCATTTTTCATGTTAGTTAAACATTGTGCAAAAAATCTATTTCATGAATTTGGTTTTTGGTTTGAGCAGCGCGGTCCGGTAAAGCCGCGCTGTTTTTTTATACCCTGACACAGCAGGTCTCCTCACCCTTTTCATCCCCAGATCTCGCATTCCCGAGCAGCCGACAGGGCTGACAGTCATCGTGGTGTTGAAGTTTTTGCATTATCGTCAGGCAGCAAATGCTTATTTTCGCATCAATAAACACTTTTCTTGCTATGAATACGATCCAGGTTGATTTAAGTTATCTTCATGACTTCCTCACCCAAGATGAAATTTTCTGTTTCGGGGATGAGATCAGTTCACATATCCGGTCACTGGTTGAAAAAACCGGCAGTGGGAATGAATTCCTTGGCTGGCTTGACCTGCCGGTATCAATGGACAAAAAATTGCCCGAAACCATCAACAAAAGCGCCCGCCGTCTGGCAGGGCAGTCAGAAGTGCTCGTTGTCACAGGCATAGGGGGATCCTATCTGGGTGCACGGGCCGTGATCGATGCCCTGAGCCATCATTTCGCCGGTTTGCTGCCCAGGGATTACCCGCTGGTGCTTTATGCAGGGCAGAACGTGGCAGAGGACTATATGGCTGAACTCCTGGATGTGCTTGATGAAATGGACTATTCCGTGGTGGTCATTTCCAAGTCGGGAACCACTACCGAGCCGGCCATCGCCTTCCGCATCCTGAAGAACCACCTGGAAGGGAAATACGGGAAGGAAGAAGCCGTGAAACGGATCATTGCCATCACCGACAGGGAAAAGGGAGCCCTCAAGGAACTGGCCATCAAAGAGGGTTATGAAACTTTCGTCGTCCCAGATGATGTGGGGGGGCGGTATTCCGTGCTGACCCCGGTGGGACTGCTGCCCATCGCTGCCGCAGGTTTCGATATTGAAGCGTTGCTGCAGGGAGCCGGGGATATGCGTGAATATGTGCTGAACCACCAGGACATGGGAACAAACCCGGTGATGCGTTATGCTGCCGCCCGCAATGCCCTTTACCGCAAAGGCAAGACCACGGAGATCATGGTCGGCTACCAGCCGAACCTTTATTACCTGACAGAATGGTGGAAACAACTTTACGGTGAAAGTGAAGGCAAGGAGCATAAGGGGATCTTCCCGGCAGGGGTGACCTTTACCACCGATCTGCACTCCATGGGGCAATACATCCAGGACGGGTTGAGGAATATATTCGAAACGGTGATCTCCGTGGGATCAACCAGGCACAGGCTTCCCATACCCGATGACGCCATGGATGCCGACAGGCTGAATTACCTGGCAGGCCGGAAGATTGACGAGGTCAACAAGATGGCTGAGTTCGGTACGCTGATCGCGCATATCGACGGGGGCGTGCCCAATATCAGGATCACAGTGCCCGCGATCAACGAGTATTATCTCGGACAGCTGATCTGGTTTTTCGAGATGGCCTGCGCAGTGAGCGGCTATATCCTCGGCATCAATCCCTTCGACCAGCCGGGGGTGGAAGCATACAAGAAAAACATGTTTGCCCTGCTGGGCAAGCCAGGGTTTGAAAAAGAAACAGAGGCATTAAGAAAACGCATTGGCAATGGGTAAACTTATCGACCTGATCATGCGCAGGCAGAGCGTCAGGCGTTATATCGATAAACCGGTCGAAAAGGATAAGCTTGGCCGCTGCCTGGAGGCTGCATTGCTTGCCCCTTCGGCATGTAATGCCCAGCCATGGAAATTCATCGTGGTGGACGATCCCGTGCTGGTGAGGAAGGTGGCCAGGGAAACCTGGAATAAGCTGGTGGCCTTCAACAGGTTTGTCGAGCAGGCTCCCGTCATCATCGTCATCACCATCGAAAAATCACCCCTGGTACCCACCGTGGGGGGCATCATCAAAAACAAGGAATACCCGCTCATCGATATTGGCATTGCGGCTGAACATTTCTGTCTTCAGGCCACAGAAGAAGGCCTGGGGACCTGTATGCTGGGCTGGTTCAATGAAAAACCCATCAAAAAGCTGCTTGGCATCCCAGGGAACCGGCGTATCGGGCTGCTCATCAGCCTGGGATATGAACCCGGGGATTACAGGCTCAGGCAAAAGATCAGGAAAGCGCCCGGCAAAGTGATCACATATAACCGGTATTGAGGAACCTGCCTGAAAGGTTTGAACGCTTTATTGCTGATTGCCCGGCAGCGACAATAACTGCCCGATCACCCGGGGGTAATGTTCATATTCCAGCATGTGGACTTTTTCTGCGATGGTTTCGGGTGTATCTCCGCGAAGGACGGGGAATTTTTCCTGGAAGATGATCTCCCCCTCGTCATATACCTCGTTGACATAATGGATGGTGATGCCCGTTTCCTTCTCCCCAGCCTCGATCACGGCCTGGTGCACCCTGTCGCCATACATGCCCTTGCCCCCGAACTTTGGCAGCAGGGCAGGATGGATGTTGATGATCCTCCCGTTCCAGGTATCCAGGATATTCCGGGGTACGAGCCACAGGAATCCGGCCAGTACGATCAGGTCGATCCCGATATCGCGAAGGATGTCGTGCACCCTGCCGGTTTCATAGAACAGTTCCCTGTTGAAGACATAGGCAGGGACCTTCAGGGCTGCCGCGCGTTTCAATACATAAGCATGCTCATTGTTGGTGAGCACCAGACTGACTTCCACCTCCGGATTTCCGGCAAAATGCTCAATAATATTCTGGGCATTGGTTCCACTACCTGAAGCAAAGATTGCAATCCTTTTCATGTACTCAACTTTTAATCCGGTTTCCTGCTCAGGAAACTCATCAAAGGTACATCTTACTTGCGTTTGGCAAAGCCCTGCAGGGCCCTGAAAACGAGTCGTTTTCACAATTATTTGATTTTGTGAAAGATACAAATCTAAAATATCAAAATTATTATATTTCTTTTGGTTTTTCCTGTGAAAATTGCTTTCTTTGCACCCTTGTATAACCAAAACTAGAAAGTTATGTCTGACATTGCATCAAGAGTAAAATCGATAATCGTTGACAAACTCGGAGTTGACGAAAACGAAGTGACCCCGGAAGCCAGCTTCACGAATGACCTTGGAGCGGATTCACTGGATACTGTTGAACTGATCATGGAATTTGAGAAAGAGTTTAACATTGCGATTCCCGATGATCAGGCAGAAAAGATCGGTTCTGTTGGAGAAGCCATTAAGTATATTGAAGACAACGCCAAGTAAGAATCTATACCCTGCTGCATGGAGCTTAAAAGAGTAGTTGTAACAGGTTTAGGCGCCCTGACCCCAATCGGCAATACCACTGAAGAATTCTGGAAAGGATTGCTCAATGGGGTCAGCGGTGCTGATCAGATCACCCATTTCGACACCACCAATTTCAAAACCACTTTTGCCTGCGAGGTTAAGGGTTTTGATCCCTTGAATTTCTTTGACCGTAAGGAAGCACGCAAGTATGATCCTTATGCTCATTTCGCGCTGGTGGCTGCCGATATGGCTGTTAAAGATGCCGGTATCGACACGGACGGTATCGACCATAACCGCGTGGGGGTGATCTGGGCTTCGGGTATTGGCGGCATCCAGACCTTCCAGGAAGAGATCGCCGGCTGGACCAGGAGCGGAGGAACACCTCGTTTCAACCCATTCTTCATCCCCAAGATGATCGCCGATATTGCGGCAGGACATATCTCCATCAAATACGGATTCAGGGGGCCGAATTACGCTACGGTTTCTGCCTGCGCCTCTTCCGCCAATTCCCTGGCCGATGCATTCAATTATATCCGTCTGGGGAAAGCAGATATTTTCATCACGGGCGGCTCCGAGGCTTCCATCACCGAGGGTGGGGTGGGAGGTTTCAACGCCATGCATGCCATTTCCACCAGGAATGACGACCCCAAGACCGGTTCCAGGCCTTTCGACAAGGACCGCGACGGTTTCGTGCTGGGTGAAGGCGGTTGCGCACTCATCTTCGAGGAATACGAACATGCCGTCAGCAGGGGTGCAAAGATATATGCAGAGGTAGTTGGAGCAGGCCTTTCGGCAGATGCATACCACATGACCTCACCGCATCCCGAAGGCTTTGGTGCAAGCCTGTCGATGCAGGCAGCCCTCGACGATGCCGGTATGAAACCCGAAGATATCGACCACATCAATACACACGGCACTTCAACACCGCTCGGAGACCTCTCCGAACCTATCGCGATCATCTCCACCTTCGGTGAACATGCCTACGGGATCAATATCAATTCCACCAAGTCGATGACCGGCCATCTGCTGGGTGCTGCCGGCGCCATCGAGGCCATCGCTACCGTGCTGACCATTCAAAATGATATTGTACCCCCAACGATCAACCATTTTACCGACGACCCGGGGATTGACAACAGGCTTAACTTTACCTATCATAAAGCCCAGAAAAGGGTCATCAATGCAGCTTTGTCAAACACCTTCGGTTTCGGCGGACACAACGTATCACTGATCTTCAAGAAGTACGTCAAGTAATAAGTTTTGAGCCTTCTTAAACACGCTACACCCCTTGGATCAGCTGGCAAGGAATTAAACCAGTCGGTCAGGAATATTTTCGGCTTTTCGCCCGGCAACCTTTACCTCTACAAGCTCGCTTTCAGGCATAAGTCCGTCAACCAGGACATCAATGGCATCAAGATCAACAATGAACGCCTCGAATACCTCGGGGATGCCGTACTGGGCGCAGTCATCGCAGAATACCTTTTCAAGAAATTCCCATATAAAGGTGAAGGTTTCCTCACCGAAATGAGGTCAAAGATCGTTTGCCGTTCCAACCTCGACAAGCTCAGCAGGAAACTCGGCCTCGACAGGCTCATCGAATCCAGTCCCGATACGAGGAGCACATCCAGGAATATCAGGGGCGATGCTTTCGAGGCATTCATCGGTGCACTCTACCTCGACAAGGGATATTCATTTACCCGCAAGGTGATCATCAATCGTATCATCAACATCCATATCGACATCGATGCCCTCGAACATATTGAAACCAACTTCAAAAGCCGCCTTATCGAATGGGCACAGAAAGAAAAAAAAGAGGTTGAATTCAGCCTGGTAAATGAAAAGGGGGAGAAGAACAACAGGCAATATGAGATCGAAATACTGATCGACAGCAAAGCTGTTAGCCGCGGAATCGACTTTTCCATCAAGGGAGCCGAGAAGATAGCGGCGGAAAAGGCCTGCCACGAGCTCGACATCGAATAGGAATCAAATGCCCGGTCATGGCAAGGAAAAAGCAAACCCTGAAAATCAGTCACGAGATCGATGTTACCCTGATCGGTATCTCCTGTCACCTGCGCTCGTACCGGCTTTCGTTCGCCATCAATAAAGAGCTGGGGTTCAATTTCAGACGGATCGACGATTTTCTCCTGCCTGACGGGACTACGGGCAATACCCTCGAATTTCCTTTCATGCTTCATGAAGATGCCGACCTGAAAACCCACTTTTGCCTCATCGCCAACCATCACCCCCAGGGAAAGCTCATCCCGGCTATAGGGCAGGTCGATTATTTCCTGCTGGCCACCGAACCGCTCGAATCCGGCATCCTGGATACGGTCATCACCAAGATCAGGAATATCCCGCAGGTACTTGCCGCCTACAGGATCGACCCTTCGAAGGTCAGGGATTTCGGGACCCTCCTGGCAGAAATGGAACTCCACCTGCTCAGCTCTGCCAGGAAACAGGGCAGGCCGTGAGCGGCCCTTCAACACCCGTTGCCGCTTATCCTGATATATGGCATGTCAATGGTCACAAGGCTTCATCCTCTCGCATATTTTTAATAATTTTGCAAGGTGCCAATCAAAACCTGCTAAGGCTTAATCAACATATACACCATGAAAAAGATACTTCCGCTGCTGCTTATCGTGTTCCTGCTGTCATGTAATAACCAGGAACCTGCCGATAAAAAGGGTGATACCGAAAATGCAGTGACCGAAATGCCGCCTTCCGGCCATGATCAGCCGGAACCCCTCAGCAAAGTGGAATCTCCCGATGCCGATACTGCAAAAGAATTGCCTCCCCCGAAAAAGGAAGGTGCAGAAGAGGCTTCCCTCGACCAGGATGGCTCATATCTTTTCAAGATGGGAACCACCGCATACTCCAATGATGACTACAGGCAGGGTGTGCAATATTTCGAACAGATCACGGCCCGATATCCCAAAGACCGGAGGGCCTATTATAACCTCGGACTGGGCTATTTCAAGCTCGACCGTTTCAAGGATGCGCTGAATGCCTTCAACAAGGCCATCGCGATCTTTCCCGATGATTCCCTGTCGCTGCAATACCGCGGAAGGGTATATTATATGCTGGGGGATTTCAAGAATTGCCTGGAAGATTACGAGAAGGTCGTGACACTGAAACCCAACGATCCCATTGCTTATTACAACCGTGGTACCGCCCGTGGCCGGACCAAGGATTATACCGGGGCCATTGCCGATTTTGACCGGGCCGTGGAACTGAATCCCGAATATGCCGAAGCTTTTTTCAACAGGGGGCTTGCCAATTTCCACCTGGGCAGGCTGCACGATGCCTGTTTCGACTGGAGAAAAGCCCACGGGCTCGGGCATTTTGAAGCCGAGAAAGCCCTGCGGGCCTATTGTGAAGGTGACCCGGAATAAGCGGATCCGGATCCCCGGTAAATATTTTACAAATTATACTTATTCAAGATATGGACGCCATCAAAGCCATCCAGACCAGGAGAAGCATCCGGAAATATACCGGTAAGACCGTAAACCCGGAAATTATCAGGCAATTGCTTGAATCGGGCATGTACGCACCCACGGCCAGGAATATACAGCCCTGGCATTTCATCGTTGTGGATGAGAGGGAAATGCTCGACAAACTCTCCGTAGCCCACCCTTATGCCAAAATGCTGAGGGAAGCCCCCCTGGCCATCCTGGTCTGTGGCGACAAAAGGCTGCAGGAAGCTGATGGATATATTATCCAGGATTGTTCGGCAGCCACCCAGAACATCATGCTTGCCGCACATGCGCTGGGCCTCGGCTCGGTCTGGCTCGGGATGTATCCGCGCGAAGAACGTATGCAAGCGGTCAGCGGGCTGCTGGGCATCCCCGGGCATATTCTCCCGGTATCGCTCATCTCCATTGGATATCCTGCCGAAGAAAAGGAAGCACCCTCCAGGTACAGGACGGAACGGATACACCATAACAGTTTCAGGGAAAATCAATAAGTGCAGCAGGGGCCTGACCCGCCGGAGGCATCACTCTGCCAGGATCAGCACCTTGTTCTTCAGTACTTCCACCACCCCGCCGTTCACCTCGAAGAATTGCTGCTGGCCCTTTTCATCGACGATCTTCACCTTTCCCTTCTTCAGCACGGAGATCAGCGGGGCATGGTTGTTCAGGATCTCGAACGAGCCGTCGATCCCCGGGAGCTGTACCAGGGAAACTTCTCCTGTGAATACGGACTTGTCGGGGGTTATGATCTCAAGGTTCATGTCAGCGGGGTTTTACGGATCAGCCTTCGGCTTCTGCCAGCAAGCGTTTTCCTTTTTCGATGGCTTCCTCGATGGTACCCACCATGTTGAATGATGCTTCAGGATATTCATCCACCTCTCCGTCCATGATCATGTTGAAGCCCTTGATGGTATCCTCGATGGCCACCATGGTGCCAGGTGTTCCGGTAAACTGTTCTGCCACGTGGAAAGGCTGTGAGAGGAAACGTGCCACCCTCCTGGCCCTGTGCACCACCAGCTTGTCCTCTTCCGAAAGTTCTTCCATGCCGAGGATGGCGATGATGTCCTGCAATTCCTTGTAGCGCTGCAGGATCTCTTTCACTTTCTGCGCCGTTTTATAATGTTCTTCACCCACCACCTCAGGGGTGAGGATCCTGGAGGTGGAGTCGAGCGGGTCGACGGCCGGGTAGATGCCGAGTTCTGAGATCTTACGGCTCAACACGGTGGTGGCGTCCAGGTGGGCGAATGTGGTTGCCGGGGCCGGGTCGGTAAGGTCGTCGGCCGGCACATACACTGCCTGTACGGAGGTGATGGATCCCTTCTTGGTTGAGGTGATCCTTTCCTGCAGGATCCCCATTTCCGTGGCCAGCGTGGGCTGGTAACCAACGGCAGAGGGCATCCTTCCCAGCAGGGCCGACACCTCTGATCCGGCCTGGGTAAAACGGAAAATATTGTCGATAAAGAAGAGGATATCCCTGCCGCCGGTCTTCTCGTCGCCATCGCGGAAATATTCCGCCAGCGTGAGTCCCGACAGGGCAACCCTGGCACGGGCGCCGGGGGGTTCGTTCATCTGGCCGAAGACGAGCGTAGCCTGTGACTTTGCCAGCTCTTCACGGTCGACCTTGGAAAGGTCCCAGCCCCCTTTTTCCATGTCTTCCAGGAAGGCCTTGCCGTACCTGATCACACCCGATTCTATCATTTCCCGCAAAAGGTCGTTTCCTTCACGGGTACGTTCCCCCACACCGCCGAAGACCGAAAGCCCGGAATACTTCTTGGCGATGTTATTGATAAGCTCCATGATGATCACGGTCTTCCCCACCCCGGCACCGCCGAAGAGGCCGATCTTCCCGCCCTTGGCATAGGGCTCGATCAGGTCGATCACCTTGATCCCCGTATACAGCACCTCCTTGGAGGTCGACAGGTTTTCGAACAGCGGGGGTTCGCGGTGGATGGGGTACGGTTTGTCTGAATCAACCTTGCCGAGGCCGTCGATGGGCTGGCCGATCACATTGAAGAGCCGTCCTTTGATGTCGTCGCCGGTGGGCATGGTGATAGGCCCGCCGGTGGAAGAAACGGCCATGCCCCTGCGCAGGCCGTCGGTCGAGTCCATGGCCACCGTACGCATGGTACTTTCACCGATGTCCTGCTGGCATTCGAGCACGATCACGTTACCGGCATCGTTGGTAACATGCAGCGCATCATAAATGTTGGGAAGGTGTGAGTCGTCGTCAAAAGCTACGTCGACAACCGGTCCGATGACCTGCGATATTTTGCCTTTTACCTTTTCGCTCTTCATGCTGGGGAAAAATTTTTCGCAAAGATAAAATAATATATGGTTTTTGCCGGATATGAAAGGGGGATTTTTTAGAAATGGTATAAATAAGGAAAAATGGAAATTGAATAAGGCAAAAGGAAAAAGGGGTCATGGGAAAGCCGGTTGCAGAACCCGTGGGTACACCATTTTCAGCCTCTTTTCCTGAAAAACCTGCGCTGGAAGACGATCAGGATGATCACGCCAGTGGTGATGGCCGAATCGGCAATGTTGAATACGGGGCGGAAGAAAATGAAAGGATCGCCGCCCACCCAGGGTACCCATGACGGGTATGTGCCCTCTATGATCGGGAAATAGAACATATCGACCACCTTGCCATGCAGGAAGCCCCCGTAGCCCCCTCCTTCGGGAAGGAATTCGGCCACGCTGTGGAAAGTACTCTGGCTGAAGATCAGGCCGTAGAAGGCGCTGTCGATGATGTTGCCGATGGCTCCGATAAAGACCAGCGAAACGCTGAACACCAGTCCGCGGTGCGCACCGGTCCTGGCCAGATAACACAGGTACCAGCCGATCAGGATCACGGCGATAATCCTGAAGATGCTCAAAATGAGCTTGCCGTAGCCCCCGCCGATGGTCATCCCGAAGGCCATCCCCTCGTTTTCCGTGAAATGGATCCAGAACCAGTTGCCAATCACAGGGAATTCCTCGCCAAGAAGCATGTGGGTCTTGATCCAGAACTTGAGCACCTGGTCGGCGATCAGGACACCGAGGATGGTTATGATGATCAGGTATGACCTTTTCACTGCACCCCCGTGTTTACTGAACAGCTCCCGGAACCTTCAAAGATGATGGACTGATCATCAGACGGCCGGCTAATTGTTGTTATACTGGTTATTCTTTGCCTCGATGCTCAGCGTGGCATGCGGAACGCTTCTGAGGCGTTCCTTGGAAATGAGCTTGCCGGTGACCCTGCAAATGCCATAGGTCTTGTTCTCGATGCGGACAAGGGCATTTTCGAGGTTCTGGATGAACTTGCTCTGCCTGGCGGCCAGCCTGCTGTTCTCCTCCTTGGAGAGCACCTGGTAACCCTCTTCGAGCACCTTGAAGGTAGGTGAAGTGTCGTTGGTCCCGTGCTCATTGGCATTGGTATATGCTTCGGTAAGCAATTTCAGGTCATTGCGTGCTTTTTCCAGCTTTTTCTCAATGATTGCTTTGAATTCCGCGAGTTCCTCGTCAGAATACCGGGTCTTTACCTCTTCGTTGTTTTCCTTCTTTGCCATAACTCCTGGTATTTAAATAACACAATCAAACTTTCCTGATGGTCAGGAATGCTTCAAGCCCGTCTGCCAGCTCCACCCGGATCTTTTCCCCTTCCGGCAATGTGTCTGTCAGGTCAAGCTTTTCGGCCAGCGTCTCTGAACAAATATAATCATAATTATGATCGATCGCGTCACTGATTTCACTGTTTTTTTCGATTTCGAGGACGATCTTGTCGGTCACCTCAAAACCCTTGTCTTTCCTGAGGTTTTGTATCCTGTTGACCAGGTCGCGGGCAATGCCTTCACTGATCAGCTCGGGGGTGAGCGTCACATCGAGGGCAACACTCAGGTTTCCCATGCCGGCAATAAGCCATCCCGGGATGTCCTGGGTAACGATCTCCACGTCCGACAGCAACAATTCCACGGGTTGTCCCTCAATTTCCAGCATGTACTTTTCGTCCTGCTCGATCCTGGCAATGTCGTCCTGGGTGAAGGCATTCACCGCAGCGGCGATTTGTTTCATCATTTTGCCATACCGCGGGCCCAGGGTCTTGAAATTCGGTTTGATGCTCTTGACCAGCACGCCGGTGGTGTCGGCCAGGTATTCCACCTCCTTGACGTTCACCTCCGAAAGGATGAGGTCTTCAACGGCACGGAGCTGTTTTTCGAATTTCTTACCCGTAACGGGGATCATGATCCTGTTGAGGGGCTGGCGCACCCTGATATTTGATTTCTTGCGGAGCGAAAGCACCATCGACGAGAACTTCTGCGCCATCTGCATCCTTTCCTCAAGGTCCTTGTCGATCTGCCTGTCATCCGCCACGGGGAAATCGGTGAGGTGCACCGAATCCACCTTTTCCCTTCCGGTAACCGCATTAAGGTCGATGAACAGCTGCTCCATGTAGAAGGGCGCGATCGGGGCCGACAGTTTCGCCACCACATCGAGGCACTGGTAAAGGGTTTGGTAGGCCGAGATCTTGTCGGTACTGTACTCTCCCTTCCAGAAACGTCTCCTGCTGAGCCTCACGTACCAGTTGCTGAGGTGGTCGTTGACGAACTCCACGATGGCCCTCCCGGCACGGGTGGGTTCATACTGTGCATACGACTCATCCACGAGCCTGATGAGGGTATCCAACTCGCTGAGGATCCAGCGGTCGATCTCAGGCCTTGTGCTGAAGTCGACCTCGTCCTCGGCATAGGTGAAACCGTCGATATTCGCATAAAGGGCAAAGAATGCATAGGTGTTATAGAGCGTACCGAAGAATTTACGCTGCACCTCACGAATGTTGTCGCTGTCGAACTTCAGGTTATCCCAGGGTTGTGCGTTGGTGATCATGTACCAGCGCGTGGTGTCGGGCCCGTACTGGTGGATGGTCTCGAAAGGATCGACGGCATTGCCGAGACGTTTCGACATCTTGTTGCCCTCCTTGTCGAGCACCAGTCCGTTGGACACGCAGGTTTTGAACGATACATTGTCGAACAGCATCACGGCGATGGCATGCAAGGTGAAGAACCACCCCCTGGTCTGGTCGACGCCCTCGGCGATGAAGTCGGCAGGGAAATATTCTTCAAGTTCACTGTTCTCGAAGGGGTAATGGAACTGGGCATAGGGCATGGCACCAGAGTCGAACCATACATCGATAAGATCGGGTTCGCGATACATCTTCTTCCCCGAAGGGGAAACAAGCACGATCCTGTCGACGAAGGGCCGGTGCAGGTCGAAGGTATGATAGTTCTCGTCCGACATGTTACCCTTCTGATAACCCTTCATGGGGTTCTCGTCCATGAATCCGGCTTTCCTCGACCTTTCAATTTCATCGAAGAGCTGGTCGGCGGAGCCGATGCACAACTCTTCCGTACGGTCTTCCGTCACCCAGATCGGAAGGGGTGTTCCCCAGAACCTTGAGCGCGACAGGTTCCAGTCGACGAGGTTCTCCAGCCAGTTGCCGAAGCGCCCGGTACCGGTGGCCTGGGGCTTCCAGTTGATGGTATTGTTGAGTTCCATCATGCGCTCCTTGTATGCAGTGGTCCTGATGAACCAGCTGTCGAGCGGGTAATAGAGGATCGGCTTGTCGGTACGCCAGCAATGGGGATAGGAGTGTTCGTACTTTTCGGTCCTGAAGGCCTTGTTTTCCTTTTTCAGTTTGACGATGATATCGAGATCCACCGGGTCGACGGGCTTTTCAGGATCATAGTCCGGCATGTACTCATTCTTCACATAGCGACCGGCAAATTCCCCCATGGCCTCCACAAACCGGCCCTGCTTATCGACCATGGTGAGGGATCCGATACCGTTCTCCCGGCCCACCCTGAAGTCGTCGGCACCAAAGCTGGGTGCGATATGCACGATGCCTGTACCATCTTCCGTGGTCACGAAATCGCCGGTGACTACCCTGAAGGCATCACCGTCGTCGGGCTGGGCATAGGGCAGCAATTGTTCATACCGGATCCCTTCAAGTTCGGCACCTCCGAATTCGCCGATGACCTTAAATGGGATCGCCTTCTGTCCGGGCTCATATTCATCCAGGCCCAGACCGGCGTTCTTCTCGGGGAAGAAATTACCGAAAAGGTCCTTGGCCACCACCACCGTGACGGGAAGGCCGGTGTAGGCATTATAGGTCTGCACGAGGTTGTACCGGATCTTTTTTCCAACGGCAAGTGCCGTATTGGAGGGAAGCGTCCAGGCCGTAGTGGTCCATGCCAGGAAAAATACATCACCATGAGACGCTTTAAACAGGAAAGCTGATTTATCATCCTTTACCACCCTGAATTGTGCCACAACCGTCATATCCTTCACGTCGCGATAGCAGCCCGGGAGGTTGAGCTCATGAGAGCTCAGGCCCGTGCCGGCGGCAGGAGAATATGGCTGGATGGTAAAACCTTTATACAGCAGGTCCTTCTCGTAGAGCTTCTTCAGAAGCCACCAGACAGTTTCGATATACTTGTTGTCGAAGGTGATATAAGGATGGTCGAGGTCGACCCAGTAGCCCATCTCTTCGGTCAGCTCATCCCAGAGGTCCTTGTACTTCATCACCTCGGTGCGGCATGAGTTGTTGAAATCTTCTACGCTGATGCTTTTGCCGATATCCTCCTTGGTAATTCCCAGGGTCTTTTCCACGCTGATCTCCACGGGCAGGCCATGGGTATCCCATCCGGCCTTACGGTCGACCAGGTACCCTTTCTGGGTCTTGTAACGGCAAAAAATATCCTTTATGGCCCGTGCCATCACATGGTGGATGCCGGGTTTTCCGTTGGCTGACGGCGGCCCCTCATAGAAGACGAAGGCTTCGTGGTCCTTCCTCAGCGCCAGGCTTTTCCTGAACACCTGGTGTTCTTTCCAGTACTTACCTACCTCTTTGGCCGTTTCGGTAAGGTTTAGCTGCTTGTATTCCCTGTACTTCTTAGACATCTATATATTGATCGTCTGTTTTTTAACGAGGGGCAAAAGTACGAAAAAAACGCGAATTACAACATGTTTCAGTGTTTCAGTGTTTCAGTGTTTCATGGTTAAATGGCTAAATGGTTAAATGGCCTGAACGGAAGCCTCGGGGATAAAATAGTCCAGGGTAGCCGTAGGCTATGGGAAAACGGTCAAGGGCTTAAGGCGTTCCCGGATTTCTGACATGAGTATTGAGTACTGAGACATGAGTGATTGGGTGACAGGAGATTGGATGACAGGTCGATATTTGATCGGATATCAGATTTGGTGATCGCAGATTGCAGACACCATAGTAGATTTAAATTCCGTTCCTGTTGCCTGTTTCCCGGTGCTCGTTGCTCAGTCCCCGGTCTTCCCATCGTCCCACTGTCTCATCGTCTCAAAGTCTCACAGTCATATTAATAACAGATACTGCGAACCTGACACCTATGGCTTCAGGGTAAACCGCCATGCACAATAGTATTCTTCCGGGTGGGGGTCGGGCGGGCAGGCGATGCATTCGGTTTTGATCCGCGGGTCGATGGCTTCGGCGAAAGTAGTATATTCAACAAGACCTCCGGACTTGCAGGGGTAGTCATCCAGCCCTTTGCGCTTGCGGGCCACCTGTACGCGGCATTCGTTCATGCGGAATACAAAACTGTTTTCCGTTTCCTCCGCGAACGACTGCTTGTTGATATGGGCATACAGCCTGAACTGCAGGGCCTTTTTCAATCCTTCAAGTCCCGGCTTTTCCGGGAGACCCAGTATCCTTTTGATCGACCAGGCCTCGAAAGGCGAAAAATGGGCCCATGCACTGTCGTTGCATCGCTTGGCTTCGTTCATGCCATACTCGAACTCCACGGCCTGGAACCACACCCCGTCGTTGGCCAGCCAGTTGATGGCCGAACCTTCCATGAGCTCATCGAGCTTTTCTTCAGGCAGGTCCAGCAGGGGTTGGGGTATCCCCTCATCATTTTCAAATCCCAGGATCTTTCCCAGGCGCTTCATCTGTATGGCATAGCTTTTCTGCCAGGCGGCATCCAGGGCCCTGAAGGCTTTTTCCCTGCCCATCTGGTGTTGCACTTCCGCAAACCATATGGCATGGTGCATCATGGTGCGGTGAAAAAAATCAAGGATAAGCCTAACCTTGTCTGCTTTTGTCATATCTCCTGGTTTCATACTCATTTTGAAAGTTCGCTCTTGAAGATCTTATTGGTGAGGATCGCCGTGAGAATATCCACGGGCACCCCCGTGTCGTAGTCGTTCAGGATCTCCCTGACCATATCCCTGAGCTCATCCTCCTTTTTGGTTTTCAGGATCACATCCTTCAGTTGCCTGTATTGCGATCCCTTGAGCTCATCCTGCAATGCATCGATGATGATATGGAAAAAGCGGTCACTGCCCTCAGCCCTTTCGGGAAGGCCGAAAGCTTCGAGCTCCTCGATGGAGGCCTCGAGGATCTTTCTGCCCAGTTTTTTACAACTTTCGAGGTAGGACGAAGACCCGCTGGTATCGCGGAGCGACCATGACGAATAATCGTATTCGATACTCTCGATCTGCCTGATCTTTTCAGAAGTATCACCGAAGATGCGGGCCAGCATCACGATGGTGTATTTTTTCCAGGCCTCCAGGTCGAAATCCTTGACGTCAAGTCTTTCGATCTGGTTTTTCAAAATCGATATTTCTTTCTTTGGCATGGATAATGGTTATTAGATACTGGATAATGGATACCAGATAACGGTTACTTGTGAAGATTTCCGCGAAAGTCATCCACAGACAGAAACTTCTTCTGTCATCTGTAAAAATACTAAATCTGTTTTGATTGGCCCCTATTAATTTCTATCTTTGGTTGGAAAGCCCCTGAAAAAGGTTTTCATAACCCGGATAACGATATGTTTACAGGCTTGCATAACCCGGCCGGATTGCTGGCGGCATTGCTGCTGGTAATTTGTTCAGTTTTGCCTTCGATGGAGGTTATTGCAACCGATGGCAAAGGCCATTTCGTGTGTTTCGTTTATCATCGTTTCGATGACGACCGCTATCCATCCACGAATATCCCGGTCAGTGATTTCCGTGCCCAGCTTGCATACCTGAAGCAAAACAATTTTACGGTATGGACCATGGGAGAGGCCGTTGAGGCCCTCACCGCCGGCATAGAGATCCCCACGCGTACCGTGGTGCTCACAATAGACGACGGCTATCTCTCTTTTTATGAGAACGGGCTTCCCCTGCTCAGGGAATTCGGTTATCCGGCCACGGTATATATCAACACGGCCAATGTGGGCAACCCGGATTACCTGGACTGGGAACAGATCCGGAAAATCAGTGAGCAGGGCATTGAGATCGGGAACCATTCGCACGGGCACGGGCATTTCCTCGATATTACCGACAGTAATGAGCGCAAGGAAAGGTTCTGGTCCGACCTCATCACTTCGCAACTTGTCTTCTTCGACAGCCTTGGATTTTCGCCCGACCTTTATTCATACCCGTATGGAGAATATGACGAAGTTATGGCGCAGGGGCTCAGGGAGGCCGGGTTCATTTCGGCAGCAGCACAGTATTCTGGTGTAATTTATCATGGCACCAACCTTTTCGAGCTTCCCCGCTACCCGATGGGAGGTCCTTTTGCCACACTAAAAGGCTTTATCCAGAAATCGCAGATGCTTCCGATACAGGTGATCAGCAAGCGGCCGGAAGGGATCGTCATGACGGAAAACCCACCCGTGATGGAGATCATTTTCAGGAGTGATTGTGTAAACACAGAACATATTCAATGTTTTGTGAACGGGGAGCGCAACTGCGTAACGGAGATGCAGGAAGGCCCTGAACAGGTCAGGATAAGGGTCATGTCAAGGGACCTCCTTCCCGGCAGGCGATCGTTGTATACCATAACAGCCCCTTCTAAAAATGGCAAAGGCTGGTGCTGGTTCAGCCATGTCTGGGTGAATACGGAAGTAGCTGAGGAGTAGCACAAATCCTGAAGACTCCGGGACTGTGTGACGCTGTAAAAAATTAATCCGGCATTATCCTGCATCTGGTATCCGGCATCCGGTATCTAGAATCCGGCATCTGGTATCCGGCATCCAGGATATTTCTCATTGTGAGTTGTTCATGTTTTATGTTACATGATGCATTGGGCAAAGCGTTACGGACACGCTCATTCGAGCATCAGATTTTCAACATCCTGCCTTTCGATGATCTTTCCTACAGGATACAGGTTTTTCTGCTCGTCCCAATAAGGGGTTTTGGAATAGAACCAGTTGAGCATGCCCCATTGCGATCCGGCAAGGTCGGGATCATCCGCCTTCATCCGTTCAAATTCGGCCGCGAGTTCCGGGTCGGAAGCAAGCATTTCCCTGGCCAGGCTTTCCATCACATAGGTTTCGGAGTATTCCTTCTGCTCGAAAATGGCGTTGAAGAAGCCCCAGCGCACGTATGAATCGGGAGCTGCGGGTTCCAGGATATTGGCAATGACCCTGGCAGTACGCTGGTTCATGTCGACCACGGCCGATCCCTTGCGATAGGTGATGGTATCGCGGAAGGTTTCGTATTCAATATCATTAATGGCGAACCGCCCTTCGGAAGGACCCCTGCTCCACCGGGGCTCTTTGAAGCGGTATTGCTCTACCCGGAGGTCGGTATCTTCGAGCAGGTACCTGATCTCCACGCCGTGGATTGCCAGGCGGTAGATCACCTCGTACCATTGCTGGGGGATGATATATGCTTCCGGAAGGTCGGCCGTCACCGAGGGGATCGAGCTGTTGAACCATGGTAGCTCGTAGGTGACAGGCCTGTCGGGATGGTACCGGTACCAGTTCCCGCCTGTCAGGTCGCTTTTTACGATATCGTATTCCACCCCCTTGAATTCCACCATCACGCTGTCGGTATCGTCCCTGGTCCAGCTCACGGGGAAGGGGCGGTCACGGAACGAAGGATCGGCTGTATTGGCATCGGCAGTCCGGATGATCACCCCGAGTTTTTCGGGATTGATATTCAGGAATTCCGCTGATGCCAGGATCAGGGCGTATGTTGCTTCCGTGCGAAGTTTGTGGGGTTTCAGCATATGAGTTTCGATGAGCATGCCCGGCCTGTTTTGTATGGCCGTATATCCCTGTGAGAGGCGGGGTGGGGCGGGGCCGGAACGCAGCCCGCTTTGCGGGTCATGCCAGCGGCGGAAGCTCACATACGGGTTCATCAGGAATCCTTCAACATCCATCCTCCCCTGCACATACGGAATGAATTCCTTCTCCTGCCAGCGGTCGAGCATGGGATCCATGGTACCGAAAGTTTCCATTATATATGTCAGTACGTACTGATAGTCTGCCCCGTCGGTGGTATGGCAATCGATAAAGAAATCGGGCAGCCAGGTGCTGAACATCCTGAGCCAGGCATGCATCTCAGGGGTATCGGCCTTCAGGAAGTCCCTGTTCAGGTTAAGGTTTTGCGAGTTGGCACGCCATCCCATCTCTTCCGGGCCGTTCTGGTTGATCCGGTTGTACGGGCTCATGCGATTCAGCCCGTCGACATTGAAAACCGGGATGAAGAGAAAAGTAATATTATCCAGCAATGATTCATGTTCCCCTGTTATGGCGATGTCGCGCATCAGCATGAGAATGGCATCGGTACCTTCAGCTTCGCCGGGATGTATGCCTCCTTCTATCAGCATGACCAGATCACCTGAGGCCCGCACCTCTCCGGGCCTCGAAAGACCGGTCCTGTTGATGATCACGACAGGTATATCATAGCCTGCCGCACTTTTCCCTATCAGGTCGTATGTCACCATCGGGGATGCTTCTGCCAGCCTCCGGCAGTAATCGATAACCTCACCGTAATCTGCAGTACGTTTTCCCCGGGAAACCTCAAAAGTAGTTATCCATTGATCCTGCTGTGCCGGCGATGGTGATGCCAGGAGAAAGGCAAAAAATAAAAATATTATATTCCTCATAATCAAGTTTTTATAAAAGGGCTGCCAAGCCTATTGTGCATTCCAGCCATAATCCACATACTCCCATTCAAAGTCATCGCCCCTTACATTAACCATCAGGAAACCTTCTTCCACGCCGTGATTGGGACCGTTCCACCACCGTGCCGAAACGGCGCCGGCCGTGATGTAGTGAACACCGGCAACCTCTATGTCCTCAAGGTAATGCAGGTGGCCCTGCAAAACCAGTTTGAGATTATGCCCCTGGAAAAGATCAAGCACCTGGCGGGCATTCTCAACCACCAGGCCATGGTAGTCGGGTGCATATTCGCCGTACAGCACCTGCGTAAAAACCGTGATAAACGGGATATGTGTCGAGATCACAACCGGTGTTTCCGGGGCCACCTCCATCAGGTCGTTGCTGATCCATTCCATCTGTTCTTCATCGATCATCCCGATATACCGGCGTTCTTCTGTTTCAATGATCGAATTGAGGACCATGAAATGCCATCCTTCGTAATCAAAAGAATAATAGGTCTTCCCGAGCCTTTGCTCATACATGCCGTATTTGTATTCGGGATGGTCGGGGCTTATTCCGCTTTTCTCATAGATGCCGAAAAGTTCATGGTTCCCGATGGTATTGTACACGGGCATTTCCAGGGCAGACGTTTCCTGGATGTATATGTCGTAGAGGCTGTCGGCACGGTCATAACCTACCCCGAGGGCATCCATGATGAGGTCGCCTCCCGTGATCGTGAAATCGGGTTTAAGGTTATTCACAGCCGCAACTGCAGCCCTTAATCCTTCCGTGGCCTGCCGCTCGGGCTGGACATGGATATCGGTGAGGAAGGCAAACTTAAATGCCTTTTCCTGCTGCGGTTCAGCCTGCTTCTGCTCACAACTGCTGAATGAGAAGGCTATGAAAGCCAGGATGATAAGTACAGATAATTTTTTCATGGTAGATGCCCATTTAGGTTAGTGATCTTTCAAAAATATAAATAACATGAATATCAATGGGGCATCCTTAAGATATTTCTTAAATTTACCGTCCCATTAAACCTACCCAATATGATAAAAAAGATCAGCATACTGGCCGCACTGGCATGCCTTGCGGTCCTGGTACAGGCGAACCCCGTCATCGATTTGATCAGAAACTCCGGTGATGCCAAGGATTACCCTGGTGCCGGTAAACTCATCATCTTCGACAGCACCTATTCGGATGTACAGGAAACCGGGCTTACTTATGTGTATACCCACCGGCTTTACAAGGTACTGACGGCTGAAGGGGCCCTCGACCTGAGTACGATCACCTATGGCTATGATCCCCTCTCAGCCTATGTGGAGATCAGGAAAGTGAATATATACAGGGCTTCGGGAGAGACAGAGGAACTCGATACTGCAGAAGTGATGGATTACCCGGCCCCTGCAAGGGCCATTTACTGGGGCGCACGCGAAAAGATGATCGAGGTGGGCAGGCTGGAGCCCGGCGATGCCGTAGAGGTCTTCCTCTTCAGGAAAGGCTTCACTTATGCGTTGCTACAGGATGACGACGACAGGTACATCCCTCCCATGCGCGGGCATTTTTACGACATCATCGAATTCTGGAGCAGTGATCCCGTCACGGAAAAGGTCTATCAGACCGCCGTACCCCGCGACAAACTGGTCCAGTACGAAGTCTATAACGGAGAGTTGCAATCGTCGGCCTGGCTCAGGCAGGAGAAGATGGTTTACACCTTCAGCAGGAAGGATATCAAGCCCATGCAATATGAGCCCGGCATGCTGGCCTACTCCGATGTAGCTCCCAAATTGCTGATCAGCTCAAGCCCCGACTGGTACGCCAAGTCCTTATGGTTTTATAATGTCAACGAGGATTATGGTAGTTTCGACTTTACCCCGGAGATCAAAGCAAAGGTGGATGAGATCCTCAAGGGAAGGGCAAAAACGGAAATGGACTCCATCTCCCTTCTCACCCACTGGGTAGCAGATGAGATCCGTTATTCGGGCATTTCAATGGGTGAAGGTGAAGGATATACCCTGCACAAGGGAGAGATGACCTTTCTCGACCGCTGCGGGGTATGCAAGGATAAGGCCGGCATGCTGGTCACGATGCTGAGGGCGGCGGGTTTCGAATCCTATCCCGCCATGACCATGGCAGGTTCACGCATCGACTATATCCCCGCCGACCAGTTTAACCACAGCGTAACGGTGGTCAAGCTCCGTAACGGACAATATGAACTCCTCGATCCCACATGGGTACCTTTCCTCCGCGAACTCTGGTCGAGCGCCGAGCAGCAGCAAAACTACCTGCTGGGTGTTCCCGAGGGGGCCGACCTTGGCATCACACCACTGTCTCCTCCTGAAAACCATTATATCAGGCTCACGGGAAACTCGAAGATCAACAAGGATGGCAGTCTAGAAGGATTGCTGGTGCTGCAGGCCGAAGGGCAATCGGACGGTGCCATCAGGGGTATGTTCACCCGCGACTTCAGGCGGAACTGGGACCAGAACCTTAAACGTGAGCTCAAGAGGCATTATCCCCTGCTGGAGATCCAGAAAACAACCTATGATGATCCCTATGATTACCTTTCAGGGCCCATCGAACTCAGGATCGAATACAGCATCCCGGATTTCGCCCTGGTTACGGAAGATGAGATCATCTTTACCCCCGTGGTAGTGTCCGGAATTTTCTCCAGGGCCATGTCGCATATGTATTACAATGTCGACAAGGAAGAGAGGAAATATCCCTTCCGCGACCGTTGTTCAAGGCTTGTTGAACTACAGGAGAACATAAAACTACCGGGAAAAGTTACGGCAGCTTACCTGCCTGAAGCGGAAAACTTTGATGAATTCCCGGCCGCCTTCGAGGGAGGATATAAGCTGTCGAAGTCGGGCAACGGGCTGATGGTGAATGAAAAGGTAAGCCTTCATAAGAGGATTTACGAAAAAGAAGACTGGGGCGCCTTCAGGAAAGCCGTGTCGGCCCAGAAAAAATTCGCCAATGAACCCGTCATCCTCAAGTTCAATTAATCAAACCAACGACCATGAAGACAATTTCAAGATACCTACTGATCCTCTTATCACCCCTGTTTTTCACGGCGCTTCATGCCCAGGACGGGGATGCCGTTTTGAACAAGGTCATCCACGAATACACCCTGCACAACGACGGGAGTTATGACTACCGGGACTATAAGGAAGTGAAGCTACTGAGCCACATGAGCTTCCACCGGCTTTTCGGTGAAACCTTTATCATTTTCGATCCCGCATACCAGGAAATCGTGATCAACGAAGCTTATACCATCATGAAGGACGGTAAAAAGGTAGCGGTACCGGATAATGCCTTCAATGAAGTGTTGCCCCGTGCCGCTGCAAATGCCGCAGCATATAACAGGTTACGGGAGCTTGTGATCACGCATACCGGGCTGGAGGTCGGAGCGACCATTTACCTTGACTACACCCTGAAGACAAAGGCAGGTTATATGCCCGTTTTCATGGGCGAAGAACTGATCAGCGACATCGTACCCGTTATGGACAAGCAGGTTGTGATCCGTATCCCGCAGGGACTTGAATTCCACTACAAGATGCTTAACCTGCGTACTGCACCAGAGGTCAGTGATGAAGACAATTACAAGGTTTATTCATTCGTTTTCAGTGGACTCAAGGCCAATCCCGAAGAGTGGGGGACGGATCCACTGCTGCTGCCCAGGCTTTTCTTCAGCACCGCCAAAGACCTGGAACGCGCCTATTTCCCATTTGTGGCGCAGGATGCATTCACCTTCAGGGTGGATCCGGCCATGGCAGCGATCGTAGAAAAAGTGAAGGAAGAACAGAAAGATGACCTTTCCGTTGCTCTGGCATTGCAAGAGATCGTTGTGAACGATATCAACACCTGGAACCTCTCCCCTGAATATACCGGGTTCAGGTGCCGGCCTCCTGCCGTAGTGCTGCAGTCGAACGGTGGCACTAAACTTGAAAAGAGCATCCTGCTTGCTACCCTGATGCAGCATGCCGGGCTCAGCGGCGTCCCCGTGGCGGTGATCCCCGGCAAATACTACGACCGTGAGGTAGGAAGTCTTTATATGTTCAGGGATTTCGTGGTTATGGCCAAGGTGGGCATGGGAGAGCGCATGTTTTTCTCTCCCGTCAGGGGCCAGGACCAGAACCTTTCATACAGCCTGCAGGGGAACAAGCTGCTGATCCTCGACGGGGCCATCGAAAGCCTGCGCACCTTTGAGCCGGAAGCTGACCCGGCAGGTATCGATTACCGCGGAACGCTCACGATCGACGAATCGGGGCACATGACCGGAAAACTGGATGTCGTCCTCCTGAATGCAGCGAATCCTTACTTCAGGCTATACAGCGACACGGCCTATGCAAAAAGGTACGCAAGCGGTGCAAAAGAAGTTGAACTCCTGAAGAATGAACAGGCAGAGAGCAATTTTGAGTTGAGCATCGACAGGGAAGGGGCATGGGAGCAGTATGGTCATTACTTTTTCATGGATATCCCAGCATCCCGCAACGGGATCGATTCCTGGGGATTCACTTATGTTGAGGCCGGGAGGCAGGTTCCCATCAGGCTGAATGAGATGATCAGCGAGGCCTATCACTATACTTTTACCGTTCCTGAAGGATTTGAACTGGTTAGCCCCGTGCTTGATGTCACGATCGGCAATGCCATTGGAGAACTGAGGATCAGCCTGAAACAGGAAGGGAATAACATATACGCCGAGAGGAAGATAGCCCTCGTAAAGGAAACTGTGGATTACAGCGACTTCGGGGCTTTCAGCGAACTCTGGAAGGCCTGGATGAATCCTTCCATGAGGGAGTTGATCCTCAGGAAAGCTGAATAATGCGCAAACATTGACTGTCGCAAAAGTCAATATTTTATATCATCGTAATTCCTTTGCGTGCCTTTGAGCATCCTTTGCAAATCTTTGTGGTTCAATGAACGATAAATAAACACGAAGATAACGTATAACAGCAGGTTTCAGAAAAACTCACTGAACAGGCTGTTTCAAATCCCCGAAGTGTTGAGGTTGCCGAGGCTCACCGTAATACGCCTTTTACTTTCTTTTTTATTGTCGGCATAGGCATAAAGGGTAACCTGAAGGTGGAGGTTGAAGATATTCATGGATATTTCCTTCGTCTGGAACTGCCCGATACGCAGGATGTCTGAATTGATGATGCCCGTATACCTCGAAAGGCGTGTATTGATGATGTCATTGTCGCCGTTCTTGATGTACTTCCGGTCATACTTCGTAAACTCAAAGATGTTGGCAATATCGTAAATGGTGTAGGTCTGCAGGTTCTCGATGCCATCGATGTTCGTCAGGAACCATTCATACGTCCGCTGGTCGAGCAGGCAGCGGTTGAGGGTATCCTTTTCGAGTATCCTGGCATTGTTGATGATGGCACTGCCGTAATAATTGTCCTCGAAGTGGAAGATCGTATCGTAAGTGATGGCATACCTCAGCGAAATGCTGCCGATGATCTTCCGGAGTTTCGGGAAATGATGATATGCATTGAATGCCCTGACCATCATCTCGAAATTGATGGCAAAGAAAAGGGCATGCAGCGGTGTTTCAAAGATGAGGAAACCGCCGTCGCCGGTGCTGATGAACGACTTTTCGATCTTCTCCTTGGTATAATACTGGAAGACGAACTGGTTGTTCTCGAGGCAAAGCCTGATGGCCTTGTCGAACAGGATCTTGAACAGTGTCGGGATCATGGTCTGCTCAAGGTGCTTATAGAGCCCGTAACGGTATATGTCGATGCCCAGCACTGCCACCTTGGTAAACTCCTTGAGGTTGACGTACTGTTCGAGTTCATGGTAGAGGTCATCGCCATGCGGGACCTTGGTCACTTTTTCATAGATCGATTCCGTATCGACCCTGCGCAGCAGATCCAGGATCTGGTCATACTGCATGCGTTTGATCTTGCCGGCCATTTGCTGTCGGATAAAAGCTGTTTGATGAATTGCTCCATACAATTATACTAAATAAACACATGCCTGATACCATGCATGGCGCTCATTTTTTATCTTTGCTTACCATGAAACGCCTCTTTGCCGCCATCAAGATACATCCGACGGAAACCTTCATGCAACATTATTATTCACTGAGGAAACCGCTGAAGGATGAGAAGATCAAATGGGTCGACCCCGGGAATATCCATCTCACCCTGAAATTCTTCGGCGAAACTCCGGAAAACAAGATTCCTCCGATCAGCGCAGCTCTTAAACAGGCAGCCCGGGAATCTTCCGCCTTTGGGTTCGATATTAAGGATACCGGCATTTTCGGAAGCAGCTATCAACCCAGGGTGATCTGGCTGGGCATATCACCCCGGGAAGATATCACAACACTGGCAGATAATATTTTCAGTCATCTTGAAACAGCCGGGTTCCCCCGCGACAGGCAGAATTTCGTCCCGCACCTGACGGTGGCCAGGATCAAGTTCCTGCATGACAAGAAGGCCTTCCGGCAGGTAATCGAAAGGCACAGGCAGGCATACATACAAAACGAAGAGGTGAAGGAATTCCACCTCTTCGAAAGCGTCCTCAGGCCACAGGGGCCCCTGTATTCGATACTCGAAACTTACAACCTTGGCGAAGGCCGATGATGGGCTTACTATTTCTTTGCCTGGCGTTTTTCAAGGAAATAGCTGATCACCAGCGCAATCCCCCCGAAAAAGAAGATCATGGAAAAGTATGATACTTCTTCCTCAAGCACGGTGGTGGCATCAAGGATATTCCCGATGAGGATACCCACTGCCACGCCGATCAGCAGCAGCCCGTAACGGATACCGGCCATGCCGGGTTTCAGGTCGTGAAATACCGAGGGATCGGCACCCTTTTCGAGCAGGGCCATGCGTTCTTTCTTGCGTATGCCCAGGTAAACGATGCCATAGATGAATCCGAAGATGACGAGCAGGACAAGTACTGGAGTTAATTCGATCATTTTTTCAATTATTAATGGTTAAAAAATCCGGTTTGCTGAATCTTTGACGCAACAATTTCCGCCAGGTTACACCATGAATGATTTTGAATTATAATTTCTTAGTTTTGAATTAAATTTGTTTCATGATCGAGATCGTTTCATTTATGATCGGTGAGCGACCCGACCTGGAAGAACAGGCAAACCGTATCCGGCGTAAGGTTTTTGTGGAGGAACAACACGTTGATCCTGCACTGGAATATGATGAGCATGAAGCCTCCTCGGTCCATTACCTGCTTTCGGTCGGGGGAATCCCGGTGACCACGGCCCGGTGGCGGGAAACGGACAAGGGCATCAAGCTTGAAAGGTTTGCCACACTGTCCAGCCATCGCAACAAGGGCCTCGGGGCCATCCTCCTCGAGGATATCCTGAACGACCTTTTGCCTTTTAATAAGCCCATCTACCTGCATTCGCAGCTCAAGGCCATCCCTTTTTACGAGAGGTACGGTTTTGTGACTGTGGGGGAACAGTTTACCGAAGCCGACATAGAACACTTTGAGATGGAACTGGAGCAATCGCAGGGATGATGAAAGCCAGGTAAGGTCGATCCTTTTATGCCGGGATGGGTCCGGATCAGTTTTCGATAACCTTTTTATAATGCTCGTACCTTTCGAAGATCTCCTCTACAAAGTAATAGGTCTCCTCGCCCCTGGCGTAGCCGTATTTCACCACCGAATCGCGGTAATAGGCAGGATTTGACTTGTTCAGGATGAAGTAGTCGACATTGTCGGTCCAGGTATTGGGATCCCTGCCATGTTTTTCGGCGAGCCGGCGTGCATCGTAGATATGAGCGATCCCGACATTGTAGGCGGCCAGCACGAACCTGGTCCGCTCTTCCGGATCTTCGATCTCGGGAGGCAGCTGGCTGTCGAGCCACTGCAGGAACTGTATCCCTGCCCTGATCTGGTCGGCAGGCGGGGAGGCAGTATCCACACCGTAGATCTCAGCGGTGGAAGGCATCAGCTGCATCAGGCCGAAAGCCCCCACCCAGCTGGTCACCTCGGGATGGAACCGCGATTCCTGGTAGATCAGTGAAGCCACCAGCCGCCAGTCGAGGCCGTAATGATTGCTCACTTCCCTGATAATATCGTCGTACTGTGAGATCTTCCCTCCTCCGATGGAATGATATTCGCTTTGTGCAATGTTGACTGACCGCGGGTTGTTGAAGTACTTGTTATAGGTGTAGCGCGATGCAACGCTTCTCTTGTAATCCCTGATCCATTCATCGATACTGAACCTGAGGCTGTCGCTGCCCTTCGACACGGCCCATGCCACATGCTGGGGAAAACTCAGTGCCGTGCTCACATCAAGGTTGGGATAATACTTCTGGTTGACCTTGGCGATGTGCTCATCTGAAACGGTAAAATCGATTTCTCCACCGGCCACCGCCGTAATCAGTTGCTCAACTTCCCTGTCGGGATCGACAATGATATGGATCGAATCACCGATCTCGTTGGCCAGGATGGCCAGGCGATCAGCGAAAACGGTCCCCTTTTGCACATGTATGGTCTTTCCTGCAAGGTCGAGGGGATTCCTGATCAGCTGTTCTTCGATCTCATCCCAGGTGCGCATCCTGCGCCAGTTATCGGGTTTACGCTGCACCAACACCTGCCGGGTCTGTATCTGCGGAATGGTGAAATCGACCAGCTTCTGCCTGTCCTGCGTCACCGTCAGCCCCATGGCGATCAGGTCCACCTCCCCCTCATTCAGCATTGTGAAAGCCTTCTGCATATCATTGCTGATCACAAGCCTCAGGTTCACGTCCAGGTATTCCGAAAACTGCCTGAGCATCTCGAACTGATACCCCATGGGTTCGCCCCTGTAGATGAAATAATTTGTGGAATTATAATCGGTGAGTGCAATAAGGGTATCGCGCTCAAGGATACGCTGCAGGCTGTTATCCAGCGCGGCAGATTTCCTTGATTTGAGAATGTTGTCGATCTTCCTGTTATTGCCTTCGAGACAGGAGGTCAGCACGATCACCATTCCTGCCAGCAAGATCAGCAAAAAACTTTTTATGTTACGTCTCCTCAAAACAAAAATGTTCTGTTCGGTACTCCAAAATAATAATTATTAACTGATAGGAGAAACAAAAATTATCAACTGATCGTGGGCAGTCCCAACCATCAGCCGGCTGCAGCAGCATGAAAAAAATGCTGGTGCAATGATGTTTTCCACATTCCAGGACCTGAAGACCATGGCTGTTATAAATTATCAATCAGGCAATTAAAACAAATTAATCTGACAAAGTGTTCAATTGGGTACCGGCATCGTTCCGTGGCCGGTACATACCGCTATGGCTTTGTTAATATTTTAGCCCGGAGCAGGGATTACGGGGTGGAGATGTGTAGATGAAATGCTTCATCAGGCCACTTTCCGGTACCTCCACACGGCCAGGGTGTTCAGTATCAGGGCAAGGACCATCAAAGCAATGAACTGGCTGATAATATCACCAAACGCAGAGCCTTTGAGCAAAACCATCCTCATCACATCGATGAAATAGGCAATGGGATTGGCCTTGTTCATCCACTGGGCCCATTCGGGCATACTCTGCACCGGTGTGAAAAGGCCGCTCATGAGGATAAAGATCACCATGAGGAACCATGTGAGGAACATGGCCTGCTGCTGGGTGTTCGATACTGTGGAGATGAGCAATCCCATGCCGAGGGCGACAAAGAGGTAGATACCTGCCATGAAAAAAACCAGTCCCAGGCTCCCGACGATGGGAATGTCGAAGACCAGCTTTGCCAGGATGAGCCCGAAAGCCAGCTCAAACATGGCAATGAACCAGAAGGGGATCAGCTTGCCAAGGATGAACTGGTATTTCCTGATGGGGGTGACATTTATCTGTTCGATGGTGCCGATCTCCTTTTCCCTGACAATGTTCATGGCTGAAAGAAAGGCACTGATCACGGTGACCAGCAGGACCAGGATGCCCGGCACCATATAGGTGAAATAGTCCAGCTCGGGATTGTACCAGTAGGCACTGCTGATGCTGATCGGGTCGGGGGGAGCCTTAAGGCCCATTTGCTCCACGATGACATTGCTGTTGTAATCCTTGATGATGTTCAGCGCGTATGCATTCATCAGGCTGGCGGCACTCCCGTTTATGGCATTGGTGGTCACCATCAGGCTGGCCTTACGGTCCTTAATGATCTCTTTCTCAAAACCTTTTGGGATCTGCAGTACCTGATCGGCCCTGTTGTTGATCAGCGCTTCTTCAGCCATGGCATAGGTTTCGGCCCTACCCATGATGGTAAAAAAGGGTGAGCCCTCGAATTTAGCCGTAAGGTCGCGGCTTGCCGGGCTGCCGTCGTGGTCGACCACCACCAGGTTCACATTCCTGATCTCAAAGGTGGCGGTATACGACAACACAAGGAGCTGAAGGATAGGAACGATAAAAATGATGGGCAACATGGTCCTGTCCCTGATCACCTGGATAAACTCCTTCTGTAGTATGTACAATATCGTTCTCATTGATTATTCCAGCCGTATCTTGAACTTTCTGACACTTAACATTATGAATAGCAAGGTCATCCCCAGGATGATGAGGGTTTCCTCCCATACATGGACAAACCCGACCCCTTTCAGCATGATATCCTTAACGATGATGATAAACCACTTGGAAGGCATGGCATGGCTGAGCCATTGCAACAGGACGGGCATGTTCTCTATGGGAAAGATAAACCCCGAAAGCAGGATGGTGGGCAACATGAGGGCGAACATCGACAGCATCATGGCCGTTTGCTGTGTGCGGCTGACCGTTGAAATGAAGATGCCCAGCGAAAGGGCCATCAGGATGAACAGCAGGCTTTCGGCCAGCAGGAGAACCACGCTGCCCTGCACTGGCATGCCGAAAACAAAGAAAGAAAGCAGCAGAATGGTCAGTGCATTGATGAACGACAGCACCACATAGGGGACCACCTTCCCGACCACGATCTGAAAGGGTTTAAGGGGAGATACCAGCAGCACCTCCATCGTTCCCAGTTCTTTTTCCCTTGCAATGGAACTGGAGGTCATCATGGCCGATATCAGCATCAGCAGGATGGTAATGGTGCCGGGGACAAACATGAAAACACTTTTCAGTTCCTGGTTGAAAAGCATTTTGTATTCGGTTTCGATCTCTATGGGCAATCCCTGGTCTCCCAGTTTTTCAAGCATATAGTTCCGGATGATCCCCGAAGTGTAATTCACCAGCAGGTTTGCAGTGTTCGGGTCTGAAGCATCGGCGATCACATGGATGGATGCATGCCTGTCCTTCTCAAAATTCCTTGCAAAATCATCCCCGAAGATCACTACCTCCTTCACCGTGCCGGCCCTGAAGGCCTGTTCGATCTGCGCTTCATCGCTAAGGTTCTCATCCAGGATGAAATAATCGGATGAGATGATCTTGTTGCTCAGCTCGAGGCTCATATGATCCTTCGAATGATCGAGTATGGCGATCCTGGCATCCTTGATCTCGTTGGTGATGGCGAAGCCGAAAACCAGCACCTGCACCACGGGCATCCCGAACAGGACCAGCATCGACCGCACATCCCGGAAGATGTGGAAGAATTCTTTTATGATGAAGCCTCGCATGCTCGACGTATCAGGTATCAGGTATTATGTATTACGAAGTGATCTTTGCAAGCCAAAAAGCATATTCTGGATCTTTGCAATTTTTCCCTCTATTCTTTTAAAGTCAGCCTCTGACAAATACTTCAGGTTTCTCGAAATTACCAATTGGGTTTCCAGTTCATTACACGAACCGGAAGCAATGGCAATAAATCTAACAAAGTCACTGTTTGTCCTTTTCCCCGCTCCTTCAGCAATGTTTGAAGGAATAGAAACAGCGGATCGTCGGATTTGGTTAACGATCCCGAACATTTCATGCCCGGGAAAGCTAGACGTGACCTTATATACTTCTTCAACCATTTCAACTGATATTTTCCAAACATCTAATTCCTTGAATCTGTGCATAGTATTAAGCATTTAAGATTAATTTAAGCATTACGATGTACCTGTTTCGTAATACCTGGTACCTAATACTTAATACCCGTTTTTCAATTTTGTCCCCCCTTCCTGGCCAGTTTCACAAATACCTCTTCCATGTTCCTGCCGTTATACTTCCGCTTAAGGTTTTCGGGCGTGTCGAGGGCTTCGATCCTGCCGTCGACCATGATGGAAACCCGCTGGCAGTATTCCGCCTCATCCATATAATGGGTGGTCACGAACACGGTAATGCCTGATGCTGCCGCTTCATAGATCATTTCCCAGAATTGCCGCCGGGTAATGGGGTCGACTCCTCCGGTGGGCTCGTCGAGAAAGATGATCGCGGGTTCATGCATGATGGCCACTGAAAAGGCAAGTTTTTGTTTCCATCCCAGTGGCAGCGACCTGATCACCGTATTTTTCTCATTGGCCAGGCCCAGTTTCTGCAGGTAGTGCGCGGTCCTGTGACGCACATCCTTAGGTTTCATGCCATAAATGCCCCCGTAAAAACGGAAGTTCTCCTTTACGGTCATATCTTCATAGAGGCTGAATTTCTGGCTCATATAGCCGATGTTCCTCTTCACCTTATCCGATTGCCGGTAGATATCATAGCCAGCCACCCTGATCTTCCCCGATGTAGGTTGCAGCAACCCGCAGAGGATACGCATGGCTGTTGTCTTTCCGGCACCGTTGGCACCCAGGAATCCGAACACTTCTCCCTTTCTCACAAAAAAGCTGAGATCGTCGTTGGCCGTAAAACTGCCAAACTTTTTGGTCAGGTGTTCAACCTCAATGATATGTTCATTCACCTGCATGCTGTTCGGTTTTCATCAGTTCCATGAAACAGTCTTCGATCCCCGGGCTGATCCTCCCGATCTGTATATCGCCATGGCCTTTAAGGGCGAGATACTTTTCCAGGTCATCAGTGTCGACCTCCCCGGACCTGGCCGTATAATGGATCCCTGAGCCAAATCGGTAAGCGGTATGGCAGTCCTCAATCTGCTGCAGGTCGCCAACAAGGGTAAACATATTGTCGGTCCTTACCTCTACAAGACTCCTTTGATAGGAATTGACGATCTCATCCGGGGTGTCGATGATCAGGATATGCCCTCCCTGCATCAATGCTACCCTGTCGCACAATGCCGCCTCATCCATGTACGGGGTTGAGACCAGGATGGTGATCCCCCAGCCTTTCAGCCGTTTCAGCATTTCCCAGAATTCCTTTCTTGAAACGGCATCCACACCCGTGGTCGGTTCGTCGAGGAACAGGACTTCCGGCTTGTGCACCAGGGCACAGGACAGGGCCAGCTTTTGCTTCATTCCCCCGCTCAGCCGGCCGGCAAGCCTGTTGCGGAAAGGTTCTATTTGCCTGTAAATATCCTCGATCAGGTAGTAGTTTTCCCTGACCGTGGTTTTGAAACTGCTGGCAAAGAATTTAAGGTTTTCCTCCACCGAGAGGTCCTGGTACAGCGAAAACCTTCCAGGCATATAACCTGCAATTTTCCTGATCTTCCGGTAGTCCTTCACAACATCATACCCTTCAACCGTTGCCTGCCCGCTGTCGGGCAGCAGCAATGTAACCAGGATCCTGATTAGCGAGGTTTTACCGGCACCATCGGGACCAATGCAGCCAAAGATCTCCCCTTTATTTACCGAAAAGGAAATATCGCTGAGGGCCTGTACCCTGTTATACGACCTGTAGAGGTTCTCGACGATGATTGATGGTTGGTTCAATGCTTGGTACTGGTTTCTGGATACTAGATCCTGGCTTCTAGATACTTGTTTCTGTATGCTTGATCAGTGGTTTCGCCACATTATTCCACCCGGGTCCAGTAGGTGGTGCGGCCGATGAGCGAGATCCCGATGTATCCCCTGATCTTAAGCCTGTTGAAGTCCTCCATGATGATGTAGCAACTGTAAGTCTTACCGCTCTTGGGGTCATAAATATCGCCCTCGTCCCATTCATTGTCACCGTCCCATTCAAAATCGGTGAGCAGCTTAATCCCCAGTGAGGGACGGGTCTGCAACTCCGGATCGGGATTGTGCTTGTCGAGTTTCGGTTGCCCGGTTTCTTCATCAATGGGGAATTTCAGCCAGATGATCTTGCCGAAATAAAGGTCGCCCTCCTTGTAAACCTCGATATGGGCGTCCTCATCTTCGTTGAGCCATATCCCGAGGATATCGTCCTTTGCGAATTCCTGGGCTGACAGGTTGGAAGCGGCAAACATCATGGCCGCTGAAAGCAATAACAGGTTTCTGATCATTCTTTTCATGTTCGTAGTGTTGGTTAATGGATGATTTATGTGGGGATTAAATTTAGAAATTTATCTCTCCGGGCATGCCGATCTTGATGGAACCGTCATTTTCAACACGCACTTTTACGGCATAGACAAGGTTAACACGTTCTTCTTTCGTCTGGATGGTTTTGGGGGTGAATTCGGCAGTTGACGATATCCAGCAAATGGTCCCGGTCAGGCGCTCATTTTCCTTTTTATTCCTGTCGATCTGCACCTCCACTTCCTGGCCCAGCCTTATATGCGGCAACTGGTCGCCACTAACGTACACCTTCAGTTTCATCGTTCTGAGATCGGCAAGTTTGTACAAGGGTTTGCCTGGAACAGCCACTTCGCCCGCTTCGGCGTACTTAACCAGCACAGTCCCCGCAACCGGGTTGCTGACATAACATTTCGACAATGCCTCTTCTACCTGCCGGATCTGCACACCCATCGCTGCTATCTCGGCTTCCACCTGCTGCTTTTGCGAACTTGTGGCCCCGATTTGCGCTTCCAGCAGGTCGAGTGCCCCATTGATGTCATCCATCTGCTTGCGGGTGGCAGCACCGTCGCGATACAGCTTCTCCAGCCTGGCCTTGTCGATAAGGAGGTTTTCTTTCTGCTGCTGCTGCACATCGATCTGGGCGCTGATGGTTACCAGGCGGGTCCTGACAGCCGAAATGCTCTTCACAAGTTGCTGCTTTTTGAGGAAGAGTTCAGTAGTGTCGATAAGCCCGACAATGACGCCACTGTCGACCACCTGCCCTTCCTCCGGGACAAGGGAAAAGATCTCGCCCTGAGCCAGGGCAGAAACCATCACCTCCGTGGCTTCAAAATTTCCGTAGGCATCGGACCTGTCGTTGCCGTTACTGCATGCCGCCAGAATGACAGCAAGCATGATGACCAAAATGTGGTTTTTCATGTTATATTGCATTATAATATTCCCAAAGTTGTAAGGTAATCGATCCTTGCCTGCTCCAGCCTGACCCTGTGGATCTCGAGGTTCAGTTTTGCCTGTGCTTCCTCGTTAAGCCTGCTCACATATTCCGATGAGGTGATCACACCATTTTCATATTGCGATGAGGCCGTTCGTGCTATATCACTCCTGAGTTTTATCACTTCGTGATCACTCCTGATCAACTGTTCATATTTCCGGATATCGGCAAGGTGCTGCTCCAAGGCGATCTGGAGGTTTATAGTGAAAGCCTCCCTTTCCCTGTCGATCATGCCCTGCTTCAATCCCAGTATCTGCTTTTCTTTTCTGTTCTGGTTCCAGTTCCATAACTGCCAGTTCAATTTTGCACCAACGATATAAAAAGGCGACCATTTATCTTCCAGGAAGTTGAGTCCCGGATTGCCATAACCCAGCTGGCCGAATCCCGAAAGTTTCGGCATCCAGCTGCTGGTGACCAGGTCTTTGCTCGACTCAAGCATGTTCTTTTGTATTTCGTACATGGCCAGCTCAGGCCTTTCAGAAGCCGCACCGGGCAGGGGATTATCCGTTCGCGGCATTTCAAGGATAACATTAAAAGGCAATTCTACAGAGATAAGCCGGGATAATATTCTGGTAAAAGCCTGTTTTTGTATGCTGGTTTCATCCAGCTGCTGCTCCACCCGGATGATCTCGGCCCTGAGCACATCCCTGTCGGTACTGAGGGCCACCCCGTGCTCAACTGCCGATCCCACCTCCTCAAGCTTGCTGTTCAATTCATCCAGGAGGACATTCAGTAATTTTTCATTTTCCTGCATAAGGATGATGCTGAAAAAAACCGTATTGATGTTCTCCCTGAGCTTATGCAGTTCGATCTCCACTTTCTGTTCCTCTATCGCATAACCCGCCATTTCCAGCTTTTTCCGGTTCCCGGTAACCCCACCGTCGTAGATCACCTGATAAACATCCATGGTGAATTTATACTGGTCTTTTGATGGAACGGGGGTGTTCAACGGTGTGGGCTGCACCGACAGGTCGATGGGGGGAGGGATGTAAAATGGCGGTATTTCTACATCAACCTTGGTCACATCCGACTGGTAGCTGGCCTGCCCGTTGATCTGGACCTGGGGGAGGTAGTTGGCATTCAGCTTCTTTTGCTGGATATCACTGGCTGCAGAGATAAGGTCTGCACGTGCGCTGGCAGGATAAGCGGCAACGGCCATTTCGTGGCACAATTCAAGGCTAAGCGTATCCGGGACCTGCCCGTATGCGCCCAGTGCCATGATCATCCCCGATAAAATTATTAAGCGTTTCATTGTTTCCTGATTGCGTTGATGATAAATTCAGCCACCTCATTTTTCCTTTGCTGCAGAAAGGCATCATAGGCCACTTCATCGTTGTCGAACAACATCCGCTGGATCAGTGGTCGCGCCGCAAAGGGGAAGATGCATAATCCAAGGAGGTTGACCATGAACTGGCGGGGGTCCTTCAGCATCACATCTTCCTTTTCAAGGGTTTCCTGTAACCTGCTTTTCACGATCTCAGGGTTGAGGCCGGCATCCCTGATGAGATCGGCCAGGTGCTGCGGGTTCTTGCTCAACTCCTGCATCACGAAGATGGGGATCAGCGGATGTTGGATGAAAACATCAATATAACGTTCTGTAAAAACCCTGATCTTTTGCTCCAACGGCATCTCCGAAAGGAATACTTCGCCAAGATGGGGGACGAACTGCCTGAACACATGCGAGAAGATCTGCGCAAAAAGTTTTTCCTTGCTCCGGTAATAATAATGAAGCAGGGATTTGTTGATCCCGGCCGCATCGGCGATCATCTGCATGCTTGTTCCATCATAGCCGTGCTGCATGAATACTTCTCTGGCAACCTTCAGAATGGTTTCCTCTGTGCTACCACTTATATCAGTCATTGGCTTGACCATTTAGTTTAACTAGATAATTTAACCGTTTGGTTTAACCGATTGGACAAAAGTATAAAATTTTAATGTACCTTGTCAAGTTTTTTTTTGACTTTTATGCTCATTTCGGTCTCTTATCATTGATTTCGTGCATGTTATATAATGAAAAAATATAAGTAACTTTGTGATATGGTCAGGTTTTCGCTCCATATTACCATGGCATTGATGTTTGCTGCACAGATCATCATGGGACAGGCCGGCTTCAATTCCAATGGATCAGCAATGCAGGCCGGTGCTGATATCCTGTTTATTGATCAATATGCTCTTTCTGTCAGGACCTGGAGCAGGCCAATGTTTTCCGGGGCCGAAGTTGTGTACTGCCCTGCCGGCATCAGGCGATCATCGCCCAATGATGTCAGGAAACGGCATACTTTCGACTGGGAATCGAAATACAACAACATATACGTGAAACTACCCGGAGGCCTCATTGTTGAAGGCATGAACGACCAGGGTTTTTCAGCATCCCTGATGTTTCTCGAAAACAGTGTTCTTCCTGGCAGTGACAAGGTCCATATCCCTATAGCTGTATCCTTGTCGGTTAATTTTTTCATCGACCATTTCAATAGTGTCGATACCGCCTTACTGGCCATATGGGATATCCGCCTGTTTGACGACCTGGCAGCCTCTTCCGGATGGCCTTTTCGCATAGTCCTGCATGATTCGACCGGGGCTACGGCCTGTTTCGAATATGTGGAAGGGCAGAAAAGGGTTTATACCCCCGACCCTCCCTCCCTGATCGTCGACGGGCCGAACTATGCCCGCCTGCTCACCCTGAGGCATATCAGCGATTCAATTCCCCTGGGAAAGGCCGAACATCGCTTTATGGACCTTGACAAAAGGATCCGGGAACAGCCTTTGACCAGGTCTTTCATCCTGGGTCTTATGGAACAGGAAGGCGGGGGATTGAAGAAAGTGATCGTTGAAAGGGACCATCAGCATGCCCTGATGAGCATTACGGATGATACGATGAGCATTACTATTGATCTGAGAAAGTCGGATCTCTTCCAGGCCCGCGAAGTACCGGTCAGCCTTTTTTAAAGTTCCGACAGCCTTGTTCTGATCTTGGAAGCCAGGATATCGATGGCCACCAGGTTTTCGCCCCCCTGCGGGATGATAATATCGGCGTAGCGCTTTGAGGGTTCGATGAACTGCAGGTGCATGGGCTTAACAAAAGTGTGGTAATGGCGCAGTACATCCTGCACGTCCCTCCCACGCTTAACGATATCCCTTCTCATGATGCGCGACAAGCGGTCATCGGCATCGGCATCGACAAAAGCCTTGATGTTGAACCTGGGCCTGAGATCCGGGTTGGTGAAGATCAGTATACCCTCCACAATGGTCACCTTCCGTGGCATTACCCTGATGATCTCATCCAGCCTTGCACATTCAACATAGGAATATGTGGGCATATCTATGGAATGACCATCGCGCAGCAGGTCGAGGTGTCGGGCCAGCAGCTCCCATTCGATGGAATCGGGGTGGTCGAAGTTGATTTTTTTCTTTTCTTCGGGCGAAAGATGTCCGTTATCCCAGTAATAGGAATCCTGTGCGATGACCGAAACGCTTTCGGCAGGGAGCAGTTCGATGATGCGGTTCACTACCGTGGTTTTCCCTGAGCCGGAACCCCCTGCAATACCTATGATCAGCATACTCGAAAGTTTATTGCTGCTAAGATAGTAAATTCGGCAGGGCAGGCAAGCTAAAATATCGTGATCCCCAGCGTACCTATACCCGTGAGGCCAATGCTCCATATCACGTTGCCGATCAGTGACCATACCAGCAAGCGTTTGGTGGCGCTGACAACGGTAACGCCTATGGCCATTCCCAGCATGGGGCCAAAGATCCCCGGAAGCAGCAATCCCAACCCGATCACACCGTACCGGTTCAGGTACATGTGCATTTTTGCTTTTGACCTGCCAAGGTAGCGTTCTCCCCTTTTACCCTGCACATACCTGCGCACCATATTGCCAAAGACATAGACCAGGAAGGTGCTGCAGGAGGACCCCAGGATGATCGTCGGTGCAATGACGTAAGGATCAAAACCATAAGCCAGCCCCACGGGTATGGCCATCCACAGGCCGAGTGAGCCCACAAAGAACAGGATAATGAGATGCAGGACCATCGTATTGCCCCCCGGAAATTATCTACCCGAAATTAATAAAAAGCTTTGAAGCTTTTACAGCAAAAAACTGATCAGGATACCGGCGGCCACGGCGGAGCCGATCACCCCGGCCACATTGGGTGCCATGGCATGCATCAGCAGGTGGTTTTTGGGGTCGTTCTTGAGGCCTTCATTCTGCACCACCCTGGCACTGTCGGGCACGGCCGAAACCCCGGCAGCCCCGATCAGGGGATTGAGCTTGTTCTCTTTCGACAGGAAGAGGTTCATGACCTTGGCAAAGATTACGCCTCCGGCCGTAGCGATCATGAAGGAGATGGCCCCCAGTCCGAAGATCAGCAACGACTCCGTGGTGAGGAATACATCCGCCTGTGTGGAGGCCCCGACAGTAAGTCCGAGCAGTATCACCACAATATCGATGAGGGAGGTGCGGGCCGTCTCCGCAAGCCGTTTGGTAACCCCGCTTTCCTTGAGGATATTTCCGAAAAAAAGCATGCCCAGCAGGGGCAAAGCTCCGGGAGAGATGAAGGCTGTCAGGATCAGTCCAACAATGGGGAACATCACCTTTTCAAGTTTCGAAACGGATCGGGGAGGTTTCATATGGATCTTCCTCTCCCTTTTGGAGGTTAGCAGGCGCATGATCGGGGGCTGTATGATCGGTACCAGGGCCATGTAGGAATAGGCCGCGATAGCAATGGGGCCGATGAGGTTGGCCGTTTGTATGCCGTTGACCATCCCCCCGTTGGCAAGTTTCGACGAAAGGAAGATGGCCGTGGGGCCATCGGCCCCGCCGATGATCCCGATCGAGGCGGCTTCCGGCAGGTTAAAGCCAATGGCAAGCGCCCCAAGCAGGGTCAGGAAGATCCCCACCTGTGCGGCAGCCCCGAGCAACATCAGCCTGGGGTTTGAAATAAGGGATGAGAAATCGGTCATGGCACCAATACCAAGGAAGATCAGGGGAGGGTATATCCCCTTGGTCACACCGTAATAAAGATAATTGAGCACACTGCCCTCCTGGTATATTCCCAGCTGGAGGTTAATGTCAGGAGACTGGAAAAACGGGATGTTGCCGATGATGATCCCGGTGCCGATGGGCACCAGGAGCAGGGGCTCATAGTCGTACCTGATGGCAAGATAAATAAATACGAGCCCCACAAGGATCATGATGATATGCCCCAGGGTGGCGTTGGCAAAACCGGTATACGATAAAAATTTTCTGAACCCGCTCATTGCCCCGTTCTGGATATCCGAACTGCTATCCGCATCAAGCTGTTCGGTCTGCACGGTCTGTACCGGAGTATCATAGGCATCGCACCGATGGAGCAGGGCCGTTAATACGGCAAGGAAAATGACGACGGCCAGGACGGTTACAGCTTTTCTCTTTCCCATGGCCTATTCGATTTCGAGGAGTACATCGCCCTGAAGTATGCTGTCGCCTGCGGCAACCTTTACGGCTTTCACGTTGCCTTCACGCTCCGAAAGGAGATTGTTCTCCATTTTCATGGCTTCATAAACAAGCAGGTTGTCGCCGCGCTTCACAGCATCACCAACCTTTACCTTTACCTGCATGATGATTCCCGGCAGGGGCGCCTTCACCTGGTAAAGCGAGGGATCCTTCTTGATCAGGTGGGCGTCTTTGGGTCGCGGGATATCTTTGCGTACCAGTTTTGGCGTTTTCGACGAACGCTTTTCAGTCTTGATCTCCACCTCGTACAAGGTCCCGTTCACTTCTATCTCTGCAGTACGCTCTTCGAAGTTCTTCACTTCCACCTCGTAATCATGCCCTTTAATGGTAAACTTGAAACTTTTCATCGTTTAAATGTTTTTTCCGGGGTATTCCCTTAATCCATATATTTTCGAACTCCAGGGTGAATAGGTCTTCGACACCCTTTTTATGGTGATCACATTGCTTTCCTCATCATGGAGTTCATTATAAAGGTATATGGCCATACTGATGGCCGCAGCGATATCACCGGGGATGAAGAGTTGCTTTTCTTCGGCCATCTGGTGTTTACCCTGCCTGATCAGCCTCCGCCTGGCAGTGAAGTTCAGCGATTTCGACAGGTAGGTGAACACGGTATAAAGTACCACCAGGGCAATGAATACCGTTATATAACCGACTACGGCAATGATGATCCCCTCCGGGAAGAGTGCCGTGATATCGAAACTCATATTGATCAGCTTCATGTCTTGATTATTGAATGATCATAAAGGGATATTGCCATGTTTCTTGGGCGGGTTGGTTTCCTTTTTCGTGGCGAGGGTTCGCAACGCCCTGATCACCCTGAACCTGGTATTCCGGGGCTCGATCACGTCATCGATATAGCCGTATCGGGCTGCCTCGTATGGATTGGCAAACTTATCCTTGTACTCCTGCTCCTTTTGCCTGATATATTCGGCCTTTTCCTTTTCGTCCTCAATCTCACCCAGTGCTTTGCCATCAAGGATCTCGATGGCCCCGGCCGGGCCCATCACGGCGATCTCGGCCGTGGGCCATGCATAATTGATATCGCCCCTGAGCTGCTTCGAACTCATGACGTCGTGGGCCCCGCCGTACGATTTCCGGATCGTGACGGTGATCTTGGGAACCGTAGCTTCTCCATATGCGAACATCAGTTTGGCCCCATGCGTGATGATCCCAGCATATTCCTGTCCGCTTCCCGGCAGGAATCCTGGCACATCCACCAGGGTAAGTATCGGGATATTGAAAGCATCGCAGAACCTGACAAAGCGTGCTGCCTTGCGCGAGGCATTGATGTCGAGCACTCCCGCCAGGAAGTTGGGCTGATTGGCCACGATGCCAACCGGTAAGCCGTCGAAACGTGCAAAACCGGTAATGATATTCCTGGCATAGTTGCGCTGGATCTCGAAGAATTCCCCATTGTCAATGATGGAGTGAATGATGTCGAGCATTTCGTAGGGCTGGTTCGCATCTTCCGGCACCACCTCATTGAGGAAGTCCTCACGGCGGTTGATCGGATCACTGCATTCGATGGCAGGAGGATCTTCAAGGTTGTTCGAAGGCAGGTAGCTGATCAGCTTCCTGATGAGCAGCAAGCCTTCTTCCTCATGGGCAGCAATGAAATGTGCCACCCCTGATTTGCTGCCGTGAACTTCCGCCCCACCCAGGTCTTCCGTCGAAATATCTTCGCCGGTCACCGTTTTGGTAACCTTTGGGCCCGTGACGAACATATAGCTGGTCTTCTCGCTCATGATGATGAAATCAGTAAGGGCAGGCGAGTAGACCGCACCACCGGCGCAGGGACCGAAAATGGCCGATATCTGAGGGATCACGCCCGAAGCAAGGATATTGCGCTCGAAGATCTCGGCATATCCTGCCAGGCTCCTCACCCCTTCCTGTATCCTTGCCCCCCCGCTGTCGTTGATGCCGATCACGGGTGCCCCGACTTTCATGGCCATGTCCATGATCTTGCAGATCTTCTGGGCAAAGGTCTCGGAAAGAGACCCCCCGAAAACGGTGAAATCTTGTGAATAAACGTACACTACGCGTCCGTCGATGGTGCCGTGGCCCGTTACCACCCCATCGGCGAGGTAACGCTGCTTGTCGAGTCCGAAATCCTGGCTCCTGTGCGTGACGAACATATCGTATTCCTCAAAACTGCCGTCATCGAGAAGCATATCGATGCGTTCCCTCGCCGTATATTTGCCTTTGGCATGCTGGGCTTCCACCCGCTTCGGGCCACCGCCGGCCTTGGCCTCTTCCCGCATGTCGAGAAGCTGTTGAATCTTGTTTACAAATGACATCATGATCGAAAATTTCAGGCTATGGCTTAATCCTTGTGTTCACAGAATTCGGTCAGTACGCCGAAGGTGGATTTGGGATGCAGGAAGGCAATGTCGAGGCCTTCGGCTCCCTTGCGGGGCTTCTGGTCGATAAGCCTGATGCCGTCCTCCTCGGCCTGTCTGAGCTGTTCTTCAAGGTCCTTTACCGCGTAAGCGATGTGGTGGATCCCTTCGCCACGGTTTTCGATGAATTTGCCTATAGGACCTTCAGGATCAGTGGGCTCCAACAACTCGACCTTCGTTTGCCCCAACCTGAAAAAAGCCGTTTTAACCTTCTGGTCCTTCACCTCCTCTATCGCATAACATTCGGTCCCCAGCATTTTTTCATAAAAGGGGATGGCCTGGTCGAGCGACCTCACAGCTATGCCAATGTGTTCAATATGAGATACTTTCATTTGCAGAAAATCTTTATTGTTAAATTTTTCACAAAGGTAGGGGTTTTTTCAAAGCAGCAAAAAATCCGGCCCTCTTTTTTCCAGAAAAGGCCGGATTTTTCGTCATTTACATAAGATCCTGATTCAGGTGCCGGTACTGAATTCTATCCGAAGGATCATCCGCGATCTGACAGGCTTTCCGGCATGAACAGCCGCCGTCCACAGTTTATTGGTCAGCCTTGCGACGCGGAGGGCCTCTGTTTCGAATATCCTGTCAGTGCTGCTGAGCACTTCCGGTTCGCTGATGCTGCCATCCTCATTGATGAAGAATGATACATAAACATATCCTTCCAACTGCCTCACGGCTGCTTCGGGCGGGTATGTGAGGTGTTTCCGGATAAATGTCTCAACCCCTTCCTTATGCCCGGTGAATTCAGCCATATGGTCAACGATCATGAGCCCATCATCAGGTTCATCGTATTCATGTACCGGCAGGGATTCATTCTCCTCACGGTCGAGCGATAAGGACGCAGGCAGGATTCCCCTTCCGTTAACGGCCGTTGTTTGCTTAGCCCCGTATGCGGCCACCCCACCCACAGCATAATTGCTCACTCCCTCCGGTAACGGCAGGGGTTGATTGACAGTAGTGTATGTGCCCCCATCGTTCCTCACCCTGCTGTCGACGGCCACGAACGAAGTGTAGCGGGTCAGCAGGCTGTATTTCAGGCCAAGGGCCGTGACTTCCCTTTCGGCGTCACCACCATCCATATTGAGCGAAGCATAATCGTCGAGCATGGCGATCCGTTGTCTTGCCCAGAGATAGGCGAGGGCGGCATTCTTTTCGTCGGGAGCAATGGAAGAAACGTCGAGGGTTTTCAAATATTTCCCCTCACCCGAAACCCCGCTGATGCGGATCGTTCCCCTGGCAGGTCCTTTCCATTTCCCATAGATGATGAGCGGGCGTTCGGCGAACACATCGGCCATGGCCCGGGGTTCGACATCATACACCTCGAAGCCCTCGAAGCTGGTGTTTATATCCGTAAGGACCGGTGAGCTGATATACTTCCTGAACCGCTCGGCCGTTGCGGCGGCATGCTCCCCAGAGGTGACCACGAAAGGTGTTCCCAGGCCCGCCCGGGCCATCCCTTCGATGATGTACCTGTTCACCGAACTGCCAATGCCAAAGGGGAAGAAACTGGCTTCCCCCAGGCGGTCGCGGATCAGGTCGAAGGCTTCCTTTTCAACCGTCACGTAACCGTCGGTGAGGATCACAAAACTTCTGGCATAAGTCCTGCCTGCACTGAATTTCAGGCTCTCTTCGCTCCTCTCGAGGGCCAGGGCCCTGCGCAAAGCGGGCAGAAGCTCCGTTCCTCCTCCTCCCTGCTGCTTATCCATGAAGTCTATGCCCCTTTTGATATTGTTTTCGCTGGCTTCGACCGAAGATTCGGAAAACAGGCTCGACCCACCGGCGAAAAGCAGGATATTGAAACGGTCGACGGGCCGCAGGTTCCCCAGCAGGTCGCGCATCAGCTTTTTCGAGATCTCAAGCGGGAAGCCATACATCGAGCCCGAAACATCAACAATGAAAACATATTCCCTCGGGGGGATCTGCCTGATGTCGGGCCTGGCAGGCGGCTGGACCATGGCCAGGAAGAAGTTTTCCCTTTCGCCTTCAAAAAGCAGCAGCCCGGTCTCGATCTGGCCTCCAGCCAGGCGGTAGCGGACGACCACATCCCTGTTACCGGAGGCTCTCATGCCTTCCTTCAATTCCATGACCACCCTGGAAGGATCCTCATAGTTGATATCCATCTCATGGGTACCGCAGCTGACCTCCTGTATCGGCAACCCGGCCGATACCGTTGCATGGAAATGGAAATCGTAAAAGGGAGCCTGTGCCTCACCGGTATATGGGTTCCTGACCCATTTGTCGCCGGTGGGGACCTGCTCATCATTATTTCCCGAATACCTTGGGCCCACCACGGCAGGATAAACGAATTCGTATATCCCGGACTCAGGGACGAGCAGCTCGGTATATTTCATCTCCACCCTTATGCTGTCGCCCGGCATGATGTTGGCCACATTCATGGTGAACACGTTGGGCCTTTCCTGCTCGAGCAATGAGGCCGTCTGCCCGTTTTGCCGGGCGTCCTCGTAGTCCTGCCTGGCCTTGCTGCGCTCAGCGATCCTGGCCTCGATCACCCTCTCGCCGATGGTCATCTTCATGCCGTACACGGCGGCACGGGTGGAAGCCGGGAATACATATATGGCCTCGATGGGCCGTTCGCCATCGTTTTTATATACCTGCACGATCCTGACATCGGCGATCACCCCCGCGATATTAACCTCTGCGGAAGTTGATAATAACGGAATAGCATCGGTTGAAGGATCCCCTCCGGGGACCATGAAATAGGGCGACCCGCAACGGTCGTCTGACCCGCCGGGCTGTCCGGTGGCTGCATTTATCATCAGTGCTGTCAGCAACATGATTAATCCCTGAAGAAATCCCGTGGTTTTCCTTTTGTTCCTCTTATTTTTCATGACATTAAGATTTAGTTGGTATAACGACTGTTTGCCATGATGATGCCGTGTCCGGCCGATTTCCATAAAATTCCTTATCTTGGGTGCATCCAATTGATCCGGTCTTATGGTTAGAAGCCTGCTCCCTTTGATTTTTATGATCCTTTCAGGTGTTCCGTATATTTTGTTCCCGCAGTCGGCACCTGAAAGAGAAAGAAAGAATTCCATCTCTTTAAACGTCCTGGAACTGGCAGCTTTCGAGGCCCAGATAACTTATGAAAGGGCGCTGTCGAAAAGGATGTCGCTGATTGCCCGGGGGGGATGGAAATTCCCGGTGTCGGGAGGGCCTTACAGGGTGGACGGGGGAACATTTTTTTCCATTCGTCTGGACAAGAACTTTCTTTTTACTCATGGATACTCCGCTGCTCTGGGGATGAATTACTATCTCAAACCCGAACACGGGTTCTATATCAGTGCCGAAGCATTCTTTTCCGATGAATCCTACGAGAAGCTTTTCTATGAATACTGCACGGGCATGACCAAGGAAAGTTATGTAAAAGAGCAGTCGTATTCGAGGGAAGAATACGGGATGAAGTTCCTGGTTGGGAAAAAGCTGAATTTATCGAAACGCAGGCCTCAATGGCAGGCCGACTTTTTCGGGGGCATCGGGTTCATGCACCGCAACGAAGAAACTATTGTATACAGGAGAAAATACGATACCTGTGATTGCAACAGCGACAGGGATTGGACTGTTTATGATCCCCCGGAGGCCAGCCGGAAGGAAAAATGGCTCCCCGGCATGTTCGCGGGCATATTATTAACATACAGTTTCTAGGATCAGTACCGTGATGCTATCCCAATAGTTATAGTATTGCAATTAACCCGCCAGGATAACCTGGCATGCCTTTGAGTATCCTCTGCGAATTTTTGGGCCGTAATGAATAAAAATAACCACGAAGGCCTCAAAGCACACCACCATTATTAACAAAGACTTGTGAGAAAGCCTCCTGATCATTCAATATATAAATAGGTGACATGTGAACAACCAGCTCCATGTTCCATTTTACATTTAACATGAACAACCGACAATGAGCAATGCCACTGGCTTTATTCCTTGATGGCTTTCACGCCCGGAAGTTCTTTCCCTTCGATATATTCGAGCATGGCGCCACCGCCGGTGGATACATAGCTGACCTGGTCCTTCAGGCCATATTTATTGATCGCTGCCACCGAATCGCCACCGCCGATAAGCGAGAAGGCGCCCCTGGAGGTAGCTTTGGCCACTGCCTCAGCGATGGCCCTGGTCCCCTCTTCGAAGTTGGGCATCTCGAAAACTCCCATGGGCCCGTTCCAGAGTATGGTGGATGAATTGAGGATGGCCTTACGGAATGAGCGGATACTTTTGGGGCCGATATCGAGTCCCATATAATTTTCAGGCACCTTGTCGGATGCGACTGTTTTGCGGTTTGCATCATTGTCAAAGGCATCGGCTGCAATGGTATCCATGGGCAGGTACAGGTTCACCCCAAGTTCCTTTGATTTGTACAATGCCTTCATGGCAGTTTCCACCAGGTCTTCTTCCACGATGCTGTTGCCGGTATCCCCTCCCAGCGCTTTCAGGAAGGTGAACATCATGCCCCCGCCGATGATCATGTTATCAACCTTATCAAGCAGGTTGTTGATGATCTCGATCTTGCCGCTCACCTTGGCCCCGCCCAGGATTGCCGTGAAAGGCTTTCCGGGTTCGTGCAGCACCTTATCGATACTCTTCACCTCATTCTCCATGATATACCCGAACAGTTTATCGTTCGGGAAGAATTTTGCAATGATGGCCGTGGATGCGTGCGCCCTGTGTGCCGTTCCGAAGGCATCGTTGACATACACATCGCCCAGGGAAGCCAGTTTTTTTGCAAAAGCCTCATCGCCTTTGGTCTCTTCAGGATAGAACCTCAGGTTTTCGAGCAGCAGCACCTCGCCTGGCTTCAGGTTCCCGGCCTTCTCCCTGGCCTGCTGACCGACACAGTCGTCGGCAAATTGCACCTGAAGCCCGAGCTGCTCAGAAAGGTAAGGCAGGAGGTGCTTCAGCGAGAACTTATCCTCGGGGCCGGATTTAGGCCTGCCCAAATGCGACATCAGGATCACGGCCCCGCCGCCGTCAAGTATCTTACGAATGGTCGGTATGGCGGCATCGATCCTGGTGGTATCGGTGATCTTGAATCTGTCGTTGAGCGGAACATTGAAATCGACACGGATCAACGCCTTGCGGCCACTGAAGCTATAATTATTTATTGTGTTCATATTCACGTATTTAAAATTATTGAAAGTAATAAGTCCTGCCACAAAATTACAAAAAACAGGGCAATTATCAGTACATTTGTCCTGAGCCAAATATACCAGCCCATGACCTATTTCCCAGGGAGCATCAAATCGAAACTGCCACGCACCGGCACATCCATCTTTGCCGTCATGTCGAAACTTGCGGGTGAGCACAAGGCCATTAACCTGTCGCAGGGTTTCCCCGACTTTGAGGTTTCACCGGAACTTATCGCGTTGATAAATAAAAACATGAAGAATGGCCATAACCAGTATGCGCCCATGCCGGGTGTTCCCCTGCTGAGGGACAGGATCTCGGCGAAGTTGGAAAAGGCCTATGGCATCCGTTACGATCCTGAGAAGGAGATCACCATCACGGCAGGTGCCACACAGGGTATTTACACTGCCATTGCAAGCATGGTCGGCGATGACGATGAGGTGATCATTTTCGAGCCGGCCTACGACAGCTACGCCCCTGCCGTGCAGCTTTCCGGTGGAATTGTGAAATATGCAGTGTTAGAGCCCCCGGAATTCCGCATCAACTGGCAGGAGGTATCCCGAATGGTGACCCACCGCACCAGGATGATCATCATAAACAGTCCCCACAATCCCACGGGCAGCATCCTCAGGCATGAGGACCTTCAGGAACTGGAGCGTCTCACCAGGAAGAGCGACATCACCATCCTCAGCGATGAAGTTTATGAACACTTGATCTACGATGGCGCAACCCATGAAAGCGTATGCAGGTTTCCCGGTCTGGCGGAGCGTAGTTTCGTGACGGGATCGTTCGGCAAGACCTTTCATGCAACAGGCTGGAAGATGGGTTACGTGCTGGCTCCCGAAAACCTGATGAACGAATTCAGGAAATCGCACCAGTTCATCGTCTTCACGTGCAACACGCCGATACAGTACGCCATCGCCGAATTTCTCGGGAACAGAAAGAACTATACCGGGCTCGAAACCTTTTACCAGGCCAAGCGCGATGCTTTCGCAGATATGATCAGTACTTCACGCTTCCGCCTGATCCCGTCGCACGGGACCTATTTCCAGCTCGTCGACTACAGCGCCATCTCTGATGAAAATGATATGGATTTTGCGGAAAGGCTTATCCGTGAGCATGGTATCGGAACGATCCCCGTGTCGCCCTTTTACCATGGTGGCGACGATCACAAGCTGCTGAGGCTTTGCTTCGCAAAGAAAGAAGAAACCCTTGAAAAGGCCGCCAACATCCTATGCAAGATCTGATCATCACCTTAGTGCAGGCCGTCCTGGCCTGGGAGGACAGGGATGCAAGCCTTTCCCGCTTCGATGCCCTGTTAAGGGAACTGGTTGACCCTACCGACCTCATTGTGCTGCCGGAGATGTTTACCACGGGATTTACCATGAATCCCGAAAACATTGCCGAAGAGATGGAAGGACCGTCAATGGAATGGATGAAAACAAAGGCTGCCGCAACGGGATGCGTGATCTGCGGCAGCGTGGTGATCAGGGAAGACGGGAAATATTACAACAGGTTTATCTGGATGAGGCCCGACGGCAGTTACGTGCATTACGACAAGAAACACCTCTTCAGGATGGGCGAGGAACATCTGCATTATACCCCCGGAAAGGAAAAACTTATCGTGGAGATCAAAGGCTGGAGAGTGATTCCCCTGGTTTGTTACGACCTGCGTTTCCCTGTCTGGAGCAAGAACTTATACACACAGGGACAGTATGCTTACGACCTGCTCATATATGTGGCCAACTGGCCCGCCGAACGTTCAACCGCATGGAAAACCCTGATCGCGGCAAGGGCCATCGAGAACATGGCCTATGCTGCAGGGCTGAACCGTACCGGCCGCGACGGGAGGGGTTATGAATATTCTGGTGATTCGCGTATTGTGGGTCCTGATGGAAATATCCTGGCAAGCGCCGCACCGGGCCATGAGGGCATGATTACCTGCCGCCTGCAGGCGGAGGCCCTCAGCCAGCTTCGGTCGAGGCTGGGAGTGGGTAACGACTGGGACAACTTCACGATAAGCTGATCTTTGACCTGCAGGAAACATTTGATCGTTTTCATTTGCTTTTTAGGTCGGGTTTGTAGTAATTTGGCACCCGGTTTTTAAACTCGCTATATGAATATAGTTATCGCCGGTGACGGGGAAGTGGGACTTTACCTTGCAAAGGAACTTGCACTGGAGAACCATAACATCACGATCGTCGATCCGCATGAAGACCTTATCAAAATGGTTGAATCGCATACCGATGTCCTTGCCATCAAAGGTGATTCAACTTCCATAGAGGTATTGCTCAACGCCAATGTACGGAGGGCCGACCTGCTGATCTCTGTGCTCCATGATGAGCGCACCAATATCGTGACCGCGGCCCTGGGCAAACAACTTGGCGCCAGAAAGACCATTGCCAGGGTCAATAACCTCGAATACCTCAGGCCTGAAAACGAGACCCGCTTCAGGAACATGGGTATCGATGCCCTGGTTTGCCCGGAGGACATTGTGGCCAATGAGGTGGCCCACCTTTTAAGCCAGACGGCTGCAACGGAGATCTTCGACTTTTCCGAAGGGAAACTTTTTCTTTTCCTGATCAAGCTCGAGGAAAACGCCCCTGTGGTGAACAAGACCCTCAACGATATCGTGGGGCTCTTCCCTCACCTTGATTTCAGGGCAGTTGCCATCCACAGGAATGGCCGCACCATCATCCCCAAGGGCGACGACAAGTTCCTCACCAACGACCTGTCGTATGTGATCACCAAGCCGGGAGGTATCGATGACCTTCTCAAGCTTGGTGGCAAGCAAACCTTTGAGATCAGGAATGTGATGATCGTAGGAGGGGGCAGGGTTGGCCGGACGGCAGCCAGGAAGCTGGAGAATAACATGCATATCAAGCTTATCGAGGTCGACAGGGATAAAAGCCAGTACCTTGCCGACACCCTTGAGCATACGCTGGTGATCAACGGCGATGCCAGGGATATCCAGCTGATGGAAGACGAAGACATCAGGGGTATGGATGCCTTCATCGCCGTGACCGACAGTTCGGAGACCAACATCCTGAGTTGCCTGCATGCCCGTGAATTCGGGGTTAAGCGGACGATCGCGCTGGTGGAGAATATCGACTACATCGACATCTCCCAGAACATCGGTATCGACACCATCATCAACAAGAAGCTGAGCACGGCCAGCTATATTGTAAGGTTCACCATCAATGCAGTGGTCACTTCCATCAAATGTCTCAGCGGGATCAATGCCGAGGTGATGGAACTCCTGGCCAATCCCCACAGCCAGGTGACCCGTAAGCCCATCAGGAAGTTGAATATGCCGAAAGGGGCCATCATCGGAGGGATCATCAGGGGCGACGACAGTTTTATCGCCGTTGGGGATTTCCAGATCGAGGAGGGCGACAAGGTGGTTGTCTTCAGCATGCCTGAGGCTATCCATAAGGTAAGCAAACTTTTCAACTAAGGCATGAGGGACTGGAAGGGCATCAACGTAAAGGTGGTCATCAGGGTGATCGGCTTCCTGCTTGTCATTGAAGGGGCCTTTATGCTCAGCGCACTTCCTTTCTCCCTTTACTACCGTGAGAGCACTTATCTCTCACTGCTCTATTCGGGCCTTATCACCATGTTCGCAGGCGGGATCATGTGGTTCTCGACCAGGAAGCACCCCCGAAATATCGGTAAGAAGGAAGGCTATGTGATCGTGGCCCTGACCTGGATCATCATCTCATTGTTCGGAACCCTGCCATTCATCTTCAGCGGCATGATCAGCAACTTCACCGATGCCTTCTTTGAAACAATGTCGGGCTTTACTACCACGGGAGCTACCATTCTTACCGATATCGAAGCCATGCCCAAAGGGCTGTTGTTCTGGCGAAGCATGACACACTGGATCGGGGGTATGGGCATTATCGTCTTTACAGTGGCACTCCTTCCCATCCTTGGCATTGGCGGCATGCAGCTTTATGCTGCCGAGATGCCCGGGGTGACCAAGGACAAGCTGCATCCCCGGATCACTTCCACAGCCAAAAGGCTGTGGGGTATCTACCTGTTGTTCACCATCCTGGAAACCATCCTCCTGATGTTTGGGGGGATGGACCTGTTCAATGCGCTCTGTCATACCTTCGGTACCATGGCCACCGGCGGATTTTCAACGCAAAACGCGAGTATTGCTGCCTATTCTCCCTATATCCAGTACGTGATCGTGGTGTTCATGTTCATGGCGGGGACCGGCTTCACCCTTCATTATTTCGCATTGCACGGCCAATTGCGCAAGGTTTGGCAAAGCGAAGAATTCCGTTATTTCATTTACCTGATCCTGGGTGGCACCCTGATCATCACCCTGGTCCTTGCCTTTGGAACAGAAGGGATGGCATTTGAAGAAGCCATGCGGTCGGCCCTCTTCCAGGTCGTTTCGATCATCACCACCACGGGCTATATCACTGACAATTACCTGAACTGGCCGGGGGCCATGTGGTTCCTGATCTTCCTCATGATGTTCATCGGGGGTATGGCCGGGTCGACAGGCGGAGGGATCAAGGTGATCAGGCAGCTGCTGCTCCTCAAAAACAGCCTGCTCGAGCTGAAGAGGCTCATCCACCCGCAGGCGATCATACCGGTTAGGATGAATGCCAAGGTGGTGTCGCAGGACATCATCTTCAAGGTGATGGCATTTTTCCTCATCTACATCATCATATTCCTCATCGGGGCCACGGTGATGGCACTGATCGGTCTTGATGCCCCTACAGCCATCGGGGCCTCGGCAGCCACCATTGGAAATATCGGACCCGGGATCGGGATGGTAGGGCCTGTCGACAACTATGCCTTCATACCCTACGGCGGGAAATGGGTGCTCTCATTCCTGATGCTGCTGGGCCGCCTGGAGCTCTTTACCGTGCTTATCTTATTCTCCCCCGCCTTCTGGAAAAAATAAGCATTTGAGGAAATGTAGTATCTTTGGATGCACCAGAAAAAGCCTTCGATATGCCCGGGATCTCAGCCGTCATCATCACCTTTAACGAAGAAAAGAACATTGGCCGGTGCGTCACCTCCCTGCAGGGGGTTGCCGACGAGATCGTGGTTGTTGATTCGGGTTCTTCCGACAGGACCGAGGAGATCTGCAAAGAAAAAGGTGTAAAGTTCTATTTTCATCCCTGGGCGGGATATATCGGGCAGAAGAACCATGCCAACAGCCTGGCACTTCACGACCTGATCCTTTCGATCGATGCCGATGAAGCCTTATCGGACGATCTCAGGAAGTCGATCCTGGAAATCAAAAATTCACCCGCTGCCGACGGTTACGAGATGAACCGCCTGACCAACTATTGCGGCAGGTGGATCCGGCACGGCGGATGGTACCCCGACAGGAAACTCCGCCTGTTCGACAGGAAGAAATTCGAGTGGGGAGGCGAAAGGATCCATGAACACCTGGTATGCAAGGTCGATGATGCCCGGATAAGGCACCTCAAAGGCGACCTGCTGCACTATTCCTATTACAGCATTTCGGGGCATTATGCACAGGCCAACCATTTTACCGACATGACAGCTGCGCTGGCCGTGGAAAAGGGCAAGAAGGCCGGTATAATGAAACTCCTGCTGGGCCCCGCCCTGAAATTCATCAGGGACTATTTCCTTAAAGGCGGTTTTCTCGATGGTTATTATGGTTTTGTGGTATGCAGGATCTCCGCCCAGGCCACATTCATGAAATATGCAAAGATCAGGCAGATCAGGAAGTCGGTGAAGGCCTAAAAAACGTCCTATGAGGAATTACAACCGCATTATCATCAGCCGTACCGACAGCATCGGTGATGTGGTGCTCACCCTTCCCGTGGCAGGCCTGCTGAAAAGGATCTTCCCCCACACATCCATCCTTTTCCTCGGAGGATCGTATACCCGCGATGTCGTTAAAGCCTGTGGGCATATCGATACTTTCATCGACTGGGACCTGCTCCGGGAAATGGAGGAGGAAGCTGCGGTACAGAGCCTGAAGAACCATGGTGCCGACCTGATCATCCATGTCTTCCCGAGGCCCGAAATTGCCAGGCTGGCCCGGAAAGCAGGTATCCCCGTGCGCATGGGCACCACCAACAGGCTCTACCACTGGAATACATGCAATGAGCTGGTTCGGCTGAGCAGGAGAAGATCAGCACTTCACGAAGCCCAGCTCAACCTTAAGCTGGTTGAGGGAATTACCGGAGCGCATACCATCCCTTTACAGGACATCCCATCCCTTTACGGATTGACGCATACAGAAGAACTGCATAGTGATCTCAGGGCATTGATTGACCCGGCAAAGTTCAACCTGATCATCCATCCCAAATCCAAAGGCAGTGCGCGCGAATGGGGACTTGATAATTTCACGGCACTTTGCAGGATGCTTCCCCCCGATAGATTTAATGTCTTTGTCAGCGGAACAGCTTTGGAAGGTGATATGATAAAGGGTTCGGGGCTTTTCGGCCTGAAGGGAATCACAGACCTGACAGGCCGCATGACGCTTGGCCAGTTCATTTCCTTCATCAATGCATGCGACGGGCTGGTGGCAGCCAGCACCGGTCCCCTGCACCTGGCCGCTGCACTCGGGAAAAGGGCAGTAGGAATATACCCGCCCATCAGACCCATGCATCCGGGCCGATGGGCACCGATCGGCAACAATGCCACCTATGCCGTGATGGAAAAAGAATGCAACGACTGCCGGACCAACCACGAGTGCCATTGCATGAAGGAGATCAGTCCCGGGATCATCAGGAACCTCCTCCAGGAATAAACAGCAGGGGAATCGTCGTTCATATATAAAAAGTTCAATTTAATTATGTAATATTGACGGCCGAAAAGAAAGAAAAGCACGTGAGCACCGTTCAAAGCAACCGGATGACCATCCTCTCCCAAATGTATTTCTGGGGACTGGTGCTCATGGTCATTTCACTTCCTTTCTCGAAATTCATGATGAGTGTTGCCCATTTCACGCTTGCCGGCATCCTTATCCTCGGATTTATGAAGCTTGACAGCTACATCAACCTCAAAAAACGCTATCCCGGTTTCAGGCTTTATTTCGTGATCATCCCGGCAGGGCTGCAATGGATATTTAAGAGTTTCATTGATATTTTCCGTCGTTTCTTCCGAAGGGAAAACATGCCGGCCATCGTTTTCTTCTCCCTGTACATCCTGCATTTGCTCGGACTGCTGTTGACCGTTGACTTTGATTATGCCCTCAAAGACCTCAGGATCAAGCTCCCGATCCTTGCCCTCCCGGTCATCCTGTCGGTATCGCGCCCTATCGAATGGAAAGCATTCAGGGCGATCATGATGTTCTTTATCGGGGCCGTGATCACCGGCACTTTCATCAGCACCTACATTCTCATCAGCCGTGATATAGATAATATCCGCGACATTTCAGTCTACATCTCGCATATCAGGTTCAGCCTGCTGATCAGCATCGCCATCTTTGCGCTGGGATATTTCAGCATCAGGGAAACCACCCTGCCGCGATGGATGAAGGGAATGATGTTCCTGGCCATTCTCTGGCTGCTCTTTTACCTGGTGATCTCCGCCTCCATGACCGGCTTCGTGGTACTTTCGCTGGCCGTATTCGTTCTGGCCCTATATTACAGCCGGAAGAAGAAGAACATATACTCACGCACGGCAACCGTCGCACTCCTGCTGGCCCCTGTGATCCTGGTACTCTACCTTTTGGGCATCGTGAGCGACGTATACAAGGTACACCGGGTCGACTTTTCAAGCCTCGATCCACGGACCGAAAAGGGAACGCTTTACTGGCACGATACCACGAACCTGCAAACAGAAAACGGGCATTATGTATGGCTCTATATTGCCACAGACGAATTGAGGGAAGCCTGGAACCAGCGGAGCACACTCGATTTCGACGGAAAAGACAATAAGGGACAGATGCTGAAGTTCACCCTGATCAGGTATCTGACATCCAAAGGGCTCAGGAAAGATGCCAGCGGGGTGGAAAAACTCAGCAAAGAGGACATCGCCCATATTGAGGATGGGGAAGCAAGCGTGCACTATCACGAGCGTTCCGACTTCTACATCAGGCTTTACAAGATCATTTGGGAAACGCAGCAGTATTTCCGGACCGGGGATCCCAGCGGGCATTCCGCCATGCAACGCATCGAATTCTGGAAAACCTCCATCCTGATCATCAGGGATCACCCATGGCTTGGTGTCGGTACCGGTGATATGAACATCGCTTTCCAGCGACAGTATGAAATCATGGACAGCCCGCTGAAACCGGAGTTCCGCTGGAGATCGCACAACCAGTTCCTTTCGATCGCCGTAGGTTTCGGGGTGCTGGGACTGATCTGGTTCCTGTTCGGGCTCATCTACCCGCCAATAAAACTGGGAAGGTTGTCGGATTATTTCTATCTTACTTTCTTTGTGATCATGATCGTTTCGATGTTATCGGAAGATACCATTGAAACCCAGGCAGGAGCTACCATCTTTGCATTCTTCACCTCCCTGTTCCTGTTTGGCAAAAAGGACAAAACACTGATATAGGCATGCTGTCGGGAAATCATAGCAAAACAGATACCGGGAAGTGGATGGCAGTGGTCAACCCGAACGCAGGCGGGCGAAAAGGCGAGAAAGACTGGCCCGGGATCAGCAGGCTCCTGGATGAAGCAGGAATCGGGTATGATCACGTACTGACCGGTCACCGTGGCCATGCCATCGAACTGACCGAGAATGCCATTGCTGCTGGCTTCAGGCAGTTTATCGTTGTGGGCGGCGACGGCACACTCAACGAGCTTGTCAATGGTGTGTTCAGGCAGAAGACCTGCGACCCGAAGGAGATCCTGATCGCCATGGTGCCTGTGGGCACGGGTAACGACTGGGGCAGAATGTACGGCTTTCCGAAAAAATACCGTAAGGCCGTGAACCTGATCAGGAAGGGCCGGCATTTCACGCAGGATGTGGGTCATATCCGTTACCATGATGAAAAAGGGGAACAGGAGCGCTATTTCGTCAACGTCAGCGGGATGGGATATGATGCCCTGGTGGCAGAAAAAACCAACAGGATGAAGGAGAAAGGTAAGGGCGGCACCCTTTCTTATCTCCTGAATATATTTACCGGTCTTTTCCAGTACCGCTATGTCCATTTCATTATTACACTGGATGGCAGCGAGGTTTTCAACGGCAGGGTGCTGAGCATGAACCTGGGCATCTGCAGGTATAACGGCGGCGGCCTGATGCAGGTACCCTTC
>JAXGTH010000001.1:0-79283 GCA_040775045.1 Bacteroidales bacterium | reverse complement strand
CGGTATACCGCTCCTTCGTATGGTTCAGGGATACCCAGAAGTCGAGCATAGGCGCTGAAGTTGAATCCTTTTATACAGGGAATATTTTTTACAACGCACTCACCGAGTTTGTTCCTTATGACGATGCCGCCGAGGAGGCAAAAGTCGTTGCCCGCTTTACCGATGATTTAGATTTCATCGTGGAGGCCGGTGGAACCGAACTGAACACCTATATGGAAGTGAATGAGCCATCCAGCAGCATCATCCAGGACCGGCCGGAATATTCCAATATCGAAAACGGCATCGGCATTTTCTCCACCAGGGCCAGGGCCGTAAAGACCAAAAAACTGAACGACCAGACGGTAGCCCTCATCAAGGAAGATTTCTATTACCTGAAATTCCAGTTCTAGTAAGCTTTTTCCAGGCAGGGAGAAATACATCTGCAATTCATCCCGGCACACTTATTCCTGTCGTTTTGTCACATCTTTTCAGGATAAGCCCTGTTTTCATGACATAAACGGGCTTGGCACAATAATTGACATACCCGTAGCAGAAAACTAAGTGTCAAACAAAAAAATCTATGATAAAATGGGAAAAATAATAGTAATAGTCCTTGGAACCACCAACTCATGCGTTGCCGTGATGGAAGGCAATGAACCGGTTGTCATCCCCAACAGTGAAGGGAGAAGGACTACGCCATCCATCGTTGCATTCACCGAAAACGGTGAACGAAAGGTCGGTGACCCGGCCAAACGGCAGGCCATTACCAATCCCGAGAAAACCGTTTACAGCATCAAGCGTTTCATGGGAGAAACCTATGACAGGGTGGCTACCGAGATCAAACGTGTACCTTATAAGGTTGTGAAGGGCGACAACAACACGCCGCGCGTCCAGATCGACGACAGGAAGTTCACCCCGCAGGAGATCTCTGCCATGATCCTTCAGAAGATGAAGAAAACGGCCGAGGATTATCTCGGACAGGATGTCACCGAAGCGGTGATCACTGTTCCGGCATACTTTAGCGACTCGCAGCGCCAGGCCACCAAGGAGGCCGGCGAGATCGCAGGGCTGAAAGTCCGCAGGATCATCAACGAGCCTACGGCTGCTTCGCTGGCCTACGGCCTCGACAAAAGGTCGGCCGATATCAAGGTCGCTGTATTCGACCTTGGGGGCGGTACTTTCGACATCTCGATCCTTGAGCTCGGCGACGGCGTGTTCGAGGTGAAGTCGACCAACGGGAATACCCACCTCGGCGGCGACGATTTCGACGATGCCATCATCGAATGGCTGGCCGAAGAGTTCAAGAAGGATGAGGGGATCGACCTGCACAAGGATCCCATGGCCATGCAAAGGCTGAAAGAAGCTGCCGAAAAGGCAAAGATCGAGCTCTCGAGTTCAACCGAAACCGAGATCAACCTGCCCTATATCATGCCTGTCGACGGCATACCGAAACACCTGGTGAGGAAATTGAGCAGGGCCAAATTCGAGCAGCTGACCGATAAATATATCCAGGCCACCATTGAGCCCTGTAAGCTGGCCCTCAAGGATGCGGGCATGAGTGCCTCCGATATCGACGAGGTGATCCTCGTGGGCGGTTCCACGCGTATCCCGGCCATCCAGAAGGTCGTGAAGGATTTCTTTGGCAAGGAGCCCTCCAAAGGTGTTAATGCCGACGAGGTAGTGGCTGTTGGAGCAGCCATTCAGGGTGGTGTGCTCACCGGTGAGGTCAAGGATGTGCTGCTGCTCGATGTTACCCCGCTTTCGCTGGGCATTGAAACCCTCGGTGGTGTGATGACCAAACTCATCGAGTCAAACACCACCATCCCCACCAAGAAATCGGAGGTATTCTCTACCGCAGCCGATAACCAGCCCAGCGTGGAGATCCACGTGCTGCAGGGCGAAAGGCCCATGGCAGCCGGCAACAAGAGCATCGGCAGGTTCCACCTCGACGGTATCCCGCCAGCCCCCAGGGGCATGCCACAAATCGAAGTAACATTCGACATCGATGCCAACGGTATCCTGAACGTGTCGGCCAAGGACAAGGGCACCGGCAAATCGCAGCAGATCCGCATCGAAGCCTCTTCCGGCCTTAACGAGGAAGAGATCAAGAAGATGAAACAGGAAGCCGAAGCCAATGCCGACGCCGACAAGAAGGCCAGGGAAAAAGTGGATAAGCTCAACAGCGCCGATGCCATGATCTTCCAGACCGAAAAACAGCTTAAGGAATATGGCGACAAGCTCCCGGCCGACAAAAAGGCCGAGCTTGAAGGCATCCTGGGGCAGCTCAAGGAAGCGCACAAGAACCAGGATATCCCGGCCATCGACGCAGCCATGGAAAAGATGAACGCCATCTGGCAGGCAGCCAGCTCGGAGATGTACCAGAACACCCAGCAGGCCGGCGGCGGCCAGGGCGGACAGACACCTCCGGGAGGTGACGGTGGCAGTGGCCGGTCAGGCGACGATGAAGTGACCGATGTCGACTTCGAGGAAGTACCGCCTGACGATAAGAAGTAACCATAAAAAAAACCCGCTGTATGGCGGGTTTTTTTTATATACAATATGCAGTATTCAATATGTAATATTCAAATTCAGGGACAGGGATCCAGCAGCAGTTATCCTTCCAGGGTTTTTCCACTTTTTGTTAACAAATATTTAACCCCCCTGCATGGATCAATTGCACAAAAATCCACATCTTTGTATATTGCAAGATCAGGCTTTCAGCGAAATCAATTAGTCATTAAATATTATCACTATGAAAAAGATCACTACCCTGATGGTGGCCTTTGCAGCCATCTTTACCCTTGGCCTCCAGGGCCAGAACGCGTGGATCAACGAGATCCATTATGATAATGCAGGCACCGATGTCAATGAGGTTGTCGAAGTTATCATCGAAAACCCGGGCAGCTACACACTTTCACTGTTCCAGGTTGATCTGTATAATGGAAGTGGCGGTGCGGTCTATGGCACCCATACCCTCGACGGATATACGGCCGGAGCCACTGTCGGAAATTTTACCATTTATTATAAGTATATTACCGGGATACAGAATGGAGCGCCTGATGGCCTTGCCCTCAGTTACAACGGCACCCTGATCAGCGGGCAGTTCCTGAGCTATGAAGGAACATTTGCCGGAGTAGGCGGCCCTGCCGACGGGGTGACCTCAACCGACATAGGCGTTGCTGAAGGATCTGCAACACTTGATTCCGAATCGCTTCAGCTAACCGGTAGTGGCACGCAATACAGCGCCTTTAACTGGACCGGTCCGGTGACGGCCACCGTTGGCGCGCTGAACAGCGGACAGAGCCTTTCGAGCGGCCCGCTGCCTGAACCGACCAATTACCCGACCGCTTTTTCAGCCTCGGCTGCCGGTAACATGATCGAGACTTCCTGGACAGACGCAACAGGTGCGCAGCTCCCGGGAGCCTATGTGGTCTTCATCAGCGAGCAGGACAATATTGTTGCTCCCGTTGATGGCACCCCTGTCGATGACGACCTTGACCTTAGCGACGGCGCAGGGGCCAAGAACGTGAACTACGGGCAGGAAACATATACCTTCATGAACCTGGCCACCAACACCCAGTACTTTTTTGCCATCTATCCATATACCAACGGCGGTGCCACCATCGATTACAAGACCGATGGCACAGCTCCTGAAGCCAACGCCACCACTACCTCGGTGGTGATGTACGAAGACTTCAACTGGAGCTGGATGGCCTGGCAGACCATCAGCGTGGTGGGCGATCAGGTATGGACAAGGGACAACAGCTTCGGTCCCGACGGGACACCATGTGCTTACATGAACGGCTATTCGGGTGGAGCCCAGAACAATGAAGACTGGCTTATCTCCCCGCCCATGAACCTGGGCGCTTTTACCGGTGAGGTACTGACCTTCTATACCGCAAAGAATTTTTCAGGTCCCGACCTTGAAGTAAAATACTCAAACAACTATGACGGGGGCGGCAACCCTGCCACCGCTACCTGGACAAACCTCTCGGCCACACTTTCGTCGGGGGGCTATGCCTGGACCCATTCGGGCAACATCAGCCTGTCAGGCGTCAGCGGCAGTGCCGTTTACATTGCTTTCGTGTACAACTCCACAACATCAGGAGCGGCCCTCTGGGAAGTCGACAATGTGCTGGTCACGGGCAACGGCCCCGACCCGGCTGGCGTGGTGATCAATGAGATCATGTACAACTCTTCAGGCAATGATGAAGAATGGATCGAGTTGTACAATAACACCAGCAGCAACATCGATATCTCGGGCTGGTACGTGCAGGACAATACCGCATCGAACATCCCAATCGCCATACCGGGTGGTACCATCCTCAGCCCCGGACAGTATTATACGATCTCCATCGATACCGATGGTGCCTTCCCCTTCGTGCCCGACCTCGACGGCACCCTGCAGGCCAACTGGAGCCTCAACAATACCGATGACGTGGTGAACCTCTTCAACCTCGGCAGGCTGCAAGCCGACTTCGTGCCTTATACCGACTCAGCGCCCTGGCCGACGGAACCCGACGGCAACGGCCCGTGGCTTTCTCTGCTCGACCCTGACCTCGACAATGCCCTTGGCGAAAACTGGGCACGCAGTATCCAGAATGAACTGGGCTCCCCGGGGGCCGAGAACTTCCCGCCCGTGCCTACCATCCTGGTCTCCTCCCCGATGGGCGGCGAATCCTGGGAACAGGGAAGCACCCACGACATCACCTGGAGCACCATCGTGTACACCGGGCAGATCAAGATCGAACTCATCGACACCAACACCTGGTTCCCGCAACTGCTGGTATCGAACATCTCATCATCACTGAACTCCTGGACCTGGAACATCTTCAGCACACAGGCCCTGGGCGATGATTATATTATCCGGATCTCCGACCTCGACAGCGGTCCCGTTGGAGAAAGCCCCAACACTTTCTCCATTGTTGAACCTTATGTACAGCCACCGATCGTGATCACGGAGATCATGTACAACCCCCCGGAAAGCGGCAACGACTCCCTCGAATTCATCGAGCTTTATAACAATGGCACAGAGGCTGTCGACATGACAGGGTTCACTTTCAGCGACGGGGTGACCTATACCTTCCCGTCACTGGTGCTCAACCCGGCAGAGTATGTGCTGGTTTCCATCGACTCCCTGGCCATGCTGAACACCTTTGGGGTTACGGCATACCAGTGGAGCAGCGGCGCCCTCAGCAATTCGGGCGAGCTTATCCAGCTTCTCGATGGCGGTGGCATGTTCGTCGATTCAGTTCATTATGACGATGCCCTCCCCTGGGATACCCTGGCCGACGGTTTCGGTCCCTCGCTCACCTTCTGCGATCCTTCACTGAACAATGCGCTGGCCGAGAACTGGATTGCCTCCACCGAGTTTGCAGCCGTGAACGGAAACGGCGACACCATCTTTGCCACACCCATGGCAGGATGCTCATTCGTGATGCCCACAGCCAATTTCAAGGCTGCCGACACTACGGTACTTGTAGGTGGAACAACTGATTTCACGGACCTTTCGAGTGGCGGCACCATCATTTCGTGGCTCTGGACCTTTGAAGGCGGTACGCCCGGAACATCGACCGACCAAAACCCGACAGGCATCCTTTACGATACCCAGGGGGCCTACGACGTAACCCTTGAAGTAGAAAACGACTTTGGCGAAACTTCAACGCTTACGCGCATCGATTACATTTCGGTCGATTATGCCCCGGTAGCCGATTTCGAAGCCGATGCCACCAACCCGGCTGTCGGTCAGCAGGTGAATTTCACTGACCTCTCAACGGGCACCATCACCAGCTGGTCATGGACCTTCGAAGGCGGCACACCGCCGGGATCGATGCTCCAGAATCCCGAACCCGTCGTTTATGCCGCTGTGGGCCTCTACGATGTTACCCTGACGGTAGCCAACGATTATGGTGAGGATACCATGGTGAAGGAGGATTATATCGATGTTCATCCCATTGGCATCAGCGAGCCTGAGGCCGAAGGGCTGATCAGCATCTATCCGAACCCGGTATACGACGCCCTCACCGTTGAGAACAGGAGCAACGAAACAATTACCATCGCCATCTTCTCCCTGAGCGGGCAGAAAGTACTGGAAAACAGGATACCCGCCGGGAATACCTCATTGAATGTCGACCATCTCGATGCAGGTGTCTATTTTGTGAGGTACCTGTCGGAAAGCCATATACTGAAGACCGGCAAGCTGGTCGTCAGGTAAATATTCCCGGAGAGCAGGAAGGCCAGCGTGTTCTTTTACGCCGGCCTTCCTGCCCTGTCGGGATCATCCCCCGGATTATCAATTAAAACTTCAATATCATGAAAAATCTACTCATCTTACTTGCACTGGCCACGTTTATCATGGTTCCGTCAGGCCAGGGCTTTACCCAGGAGCTGGTACTCAACGGAGACCTTGAACTCTGGGATGACGCGAACACCCCCACCGACTGGCCCAAGGCTGAGAACATCAGCCAGGCCACCGACCCGGTACACGGGGGCACTTATTCAGCAGGCCATATGTCGGCCGACGGGACCCAGGACTTTCAGCAGGACATCACAGGTATCGTTGGCGGAGCAAATTACACGATAAGCTATTATTTCCTGGACAACGTGACGGATGCCCGTCACAGGATCTGGTCATACTGGCTGGATGGCGACACCTATCTCGACGACAATGAAGAAGAACTCCGCCCCACCACCTATTCCAGCAACAGCCCCGACTGGCAGCATTATTCCGTTTCGCTGACAGCCCCGGCCAATGCCGACGGTTTCCGCTTCGAGGTAAGGGTTTACAAGGAAGACGGCAGTTTTGGCGGGTTGGTATATTATGACGATTTCAGTGTGATGGCTGCAGGGATCTCACCCGAACCCACGAATTACCCCACTGATTTTACGGCAACTGCTTCGGGTATCATCATCAACCTCGGCTGGACCGATGCCACGGGAGAACAGTTGCCCGGCGGTTACCTGGTGCTGGCCAGCGATGAAGACAACATCACTGCCCCCGTCGACGGCACTCCTGTTGCCGACGACACTGACCTTAGTGATGGTACAGGAGCCCTGAATATCCCTTACGGTCAGGAAAACTGCAGTTTCGGGGACCTCGAGCCCAATGCCGACTATTTCTTCATGATCTTTCCATATACCAATGGCGGAGCCAATATCGACTACAAGAATGACGGCACGGCACCGGCAGCCACTGCCACAACCGCCGATATCACCGTCATCCTCTCCGAGAACTTCAACAACGGATGGGGAGGATGGGACCGCATCAGCGTTACCGGACAGCAGGAGTGGGAGATCGACGATATCCACGGTATGGGAGGAACCCCATGTGCGAAATGCAGCGGCTATGAAGGTCAGGCCTTTGAAAATGAAGACTGGCTCATCTCCCCTCCCGTCAATTTCGACAATTTCGGGGCTGAAGTCCTGAGCTTCTATACTGCCGACGCCTATGACGGGCCTGCACTCGAGGCACTGATATCGAATGATTATGATGGTAGCGATCCCACGACAGCAACGTGGACCAACCTTGAATTTGAAACATCAACCGGGTATTTTGAATGGATCTCCAGCGGTAACATCGATGTTTCGAATATCAACGGCACCCAGGTATACATCGCATTCAAATTCACTTCCACAAGCCAGGAATCGGCCACCTGGGAGGTGGATGATGTGTTGCTCACCGGGACAGGAAGCTCCGGGATTTCAGAGAAGAACAACCTGGATGTTGAGATCAGCATCTACCCCAACCCGGCCGGAAGCCAGGTTACGGTAAACGCTGCAACGAAAGAAGCCCTTCATCTCAGCGTATACTCGCTCACGGGCATGGAGGTTAGCGAAACCATTACTTTCACCGGCACGTACAGGCTCGACCTGGAAGGCTTGAACAATGGCATATACATGTTGCAGTTTTCCGACAGCAGGGGCAACTCTGCTGTTGAAAAACTGATCATTGACAAATAATCTCTAAGGAAACCCCTGTAAAGGCCCTGCCGGCCCATTCCGGCAGGGCCTTTTTTTAATAAACCTTCAAATATTTCAGCGAAAAATGTGTTATTATTGTGTCAGGCAACGCCATACCAGATGAAGAGGATATTGCCCATATTCCTGATTTTTACAGCCTGCTTTCATGTATCATCCGCCCAGCAGAACAATCCGCTGCGCCTTGAACTGAATGCCAACCTCGATATGGAAAGCTACAACCTAGTCCCTTGCGGTGAAGAAGGCTTGCTGGTGTTCTATGAGAGCCCCGACAAAGGAAGTGAACCTGACACCTATATCTGGCATTTCGCCTTTTACGACAAGCTGTTCAGGCAAAAATGGCTTGCCGATACGGCACTCATCAGCGGTGTCAAATTTTCAGGTTACGACCGGGATGGAACAAACACCTATCTTGTCTTTCACGATGCCGGAAAGCAAAAAACCTTACCAAACCTGCAGGTCCTGAAAGTTGATTACGAACTTAACAGGTTTGAGATCTTGAACTACCGGGTCAGGGAGAAGGCTGACCTTATGGATTTCAGGATCGTCGACCAGCATGTCCTGGCCACATTCAACAATGAATCCTTCGAACCGTTTATGATATTCCTGAAACCCGGTCAGGAGGAAACAAAAGAATTCGTGCCGGATATCGAAGGGATGAATCTCATTCAGCAGGTATATGACAGTGAGGAAAGCGGTAAACTGATGCTGGTGGTCGATAATTATATCGAGAAACGGCAAAATGCCATCTATGTGATTGAAACCGGCATGAATGCAGAGGCGATAAAGACCTACCGGATCAATCCTGCCCTTGAGAACAAAGTGATCAACGAGGCCAGGATCGCAGGCGCAGACCGCGATACCCTGATTATCATGGGTACATACAGCAATTTTGCATCGAGGGTATCGGAAAACACCGATGAAACAGGGCAGGAAAATACCGGATACTTCATCTCTAAGTTCATCGATGATAAAGAGGTCTTTATCAACTACTATAATTTCCTGGAGTTTGAAGAGATGTATCGTGCGCTGAACAGCAACGCGCTTTCCGAAGTTAACAGGAAGGCACAGAAACACAAGAAACGTGGTGAAGAATTCTCTCTTGACTATACACTGCTGCTGCATGATGTCATCCCCTTCGGGAAAGATTTCGTGCTCCTGGCCGAAGCCTATTACCCTGAATACAGGACGGTTACCAACATGTACTACGATTATTACGGAAGGCCTATCCCCCAGACTTATACCGTGTTTGACGGCTATCATTACACCTCTGGTGTTGCAGCCGCTTTCTCGGCCGATGGCAGCCTGGTCTGGGATGATGGCATTGATATTCACGATATCATGACCTTTGACCTGGATAAATATCTGAGTGCATATGTCAGCGGGGATGAGATTGCGTTTTTTTACTCCAGCACGAATCACCTGTATTACAAAATAGCAGGCCACGGGGAAGATAACGGGCCGCTGCAGCATGTGGTCATCGAAAGCAAATACAGGGGTGATAAGGTCATGGAAGACCTTGGCTCGAAAATTTCACACTGGTATGGTAACTACTTTCTCTGTTATGGGTACCAGAAGATCCGGAACAACCGGGTAGGGGAAGGGAAACGTACCGTGTTTTATATCAGCAAAATGGCATTTAACTGATCTCCTGCAAATGAATGCCGCCATAATTTCCGGATACTTACGCTACTTGTGGAATGCAAACTCGGCTTACAAGATCCATTCCCCTTTTGTATTTGACCTGTATACCAGGGTGATCCGCGATAAGACCAACTATGCCGATTACGACATTATTGAACTTCGCCGCAAGCATTTGCAGGAGAGGAAAAGTCTCATTGAAACGACGGATTTTGGGACAGGGGCTTCCAGCAGGCAGTATGTGACCAGGCTCAGGAGCCTGGGTGAGATCACCAGGCATTCTTCGGTCGAACCCATGCTGGGCAGGCTTTTATACAGGCTGGTGAAAGATCTGGAGCCGGAAAAAATTGTCGAAATAGGGACATCGGTTGGGATAAGCACCATGTACATGGGGTTGGCCTCAACGCAGAGCCGGATCGTGAGCATGGAGGGATGTGCTTCGGTAGCGGAGATCGCCCAGAAAAACTTCAGCGAACTGGGAATAATGAATGTTGAGCTGATCATTGGAAATTTTGACACTGTCCTCGGCCCTGCCCTTAAGAAGGCCGGCATGATCGATTTTATTTTTATTGACGGCAACCACCGCGAAGAGTCGACCATAGATTATTTCAACCGCCTATTGCCATATATGCATCCCGGGAGCATGGTCGTGATCGACGACATCAACTGGTCGAGGGGCATGCAGGCAGCATGGAAAAATATCAAGGCAAGGCCTGAAGTCAGAATTTCGATCGACCTTTTCAGGGCCGGCATTTTGCTTTTCAGGGAAAATATTGCAAAGCAGGATTTCGTTCTAAGGTTTTAGTACTGACGGGGGGGTTAAACCCGGGTTTCGCGAATAAACCCTTTTAAACAGATCATGTCAAAGAACAACCACAACGATTATTTGTTACATTTGCACAAAAGGATACATCCATGAATCAGGAAGTTATCAGGTTACAGGAAATTGCAAGGCATTTTGTTGTCGGCACAGAAACCGTGAAAGCCCTTCGGTCGATCTCTCTTTCGATCAAAAAGAACGAATTTGTTGCCCTGATGGGGCCTTCCGGCTCGGGAAAATCGACCCTGATGAACATCCTGGGTTGCCTCGACACACCAACCAGTGGCCATTATTATCTGAACGGCAATGATGTGAGCCAGCTCAACGACAACCAGCTTGCCGAGATCAGGAACAAGGAGATCGGGTTTATCTTTCAAACCTTCAACCTCCTTCCGCGTTCAACGGCACTGGAGAATGTGACCCTGCCACTGATCTATGCCGGCCTGAACAAGGCAAAACGGGTAGAAAGGGCACGGAAGGTTTTGCATGACGTCCAGCTTGCCGACCGAATGACCCATAAACCGAATGAATTGTCGGGGGGGCAGCGCCAGCGTGTTGCTGTGGCACGGGCACTTGTGAACGAACCATCCATCATCCTGGCTGATGAGCCGACAGGTAACCTTGATTCGAAGACATCCATCGAGATCATGGGACTGCTGGAAGAGATCCACAAACTGGGTAACACCATCATCGTGGTGACCCATGAAGAAGATATTGCGCAGCATGCACATCGTATCATCAGGCTTATCGACGGGAATATCTCTTCCGACGAGGTCAATAAAAACATCCGTACCATAAGTTATTACAAGGATCACGCTAGCGTTAAGGGATAAGATGGGAGAGTTCAAGATCTATACCAAGACAGGTGATAAGGGCGAGACCAGCCTTATCGGGGGTACGCGGGTGCCTAAGTACCACCCCCGCATTGAAGCGTATGGTACCGTTGATGAACTGAACTCATACCTTGGTCTCATCCGCGACCATGATATTGACCAGGATCTTAAGGAAATGCTGCTCGAGATCCAGGACCGCCTGTTCACACTGGAATCGCAGCTTGCTCATGACCCCGAAACCAAACTCACAAGGCCACTTCCCCGGATCGAAGAAGCAGATATACTAAAACTTGAACAGGCCATCGACCAGATGAACGAAGGTTTGGATCCCCTGAGGTCATTCATCCTTCCGGGCGGCCAAATTGTATCCTCGCATTGCCACGTGGCGCGTTGCATATGCCGAAGGGCCGAACGTATTACCATCAGGCTTTCAGAGGTACACCCGGTAGAAGCTTTGAATATCAAGTACCTCAACCGGCTTTCCGACTACCTCTTCGTGCTGGCCCGGAAGATATCCAAAGACTTCGACGCCACTGAAACACCTTGGATACCAAGGGTTTGAGCAGGATTTCCAGCCTCCAAAAAAGTGCTTGACATTTATTAAAAATAGGTTATTTTTGCAAAAATTTTAACCTTATCTATACATATGTACTGGACTCTTGAATTAGCTTCAAAACTCGAGGATGCCCCATGGCCTGCCACCAAGGAGGAATTGATCGATTTCAGCATCAGGTCTGGAGCGCCACAGGAGGTGATCGAAAACCTTCGCGAAATTGAGGATGAAGGGGAAGTCTATGAAAGCATTGAAGATATCTGGCCGGATTACCCCACCAAGGAAGATTTCTTCTTCCACGAAGATGAATATTGATCCTCAACCAACACAAGAAATATTAACATGCCGTCCTGCAGATGCAGGGCGGTTTTTTTATTCTTCCCCGGCATCCTGCGGGAGAGAACAACGAAAAAAACTGAAATTTACCTTTCCATACTTTCGCTGCTGCACCAGCATGGGATGGCCCTCGAATACGGTGGCCCTGGAATGTTCTATGATCAGCCATCCATCCCCTTTCAAAAGATCATTGTTAAAAACAAGCCCCGGGATCGAGGCAATCCCTTCCAGGTCGTAAGGCGGATCAGCAAAGATGACATCATATTTGCGGGAACCACGGCGCAGGAATGAAAACACATTGGCCCTGATCACGAATAGGTTTTTCAGGTTCAACTTACGGGCTGTTTCACCAATGAAGGATGCGCAGCGCGCATTCAGTTCCACGCTGTAAACAGCAGCAGCATCCCTCGAAGCAAACTCATATGAGATACTGCCGATGCCGGCAAAAAGGTCGAGCACCTCGATGCCTTCAAAGTCGATATGGTTGTGCAGGATATTGAAAAGGGCCTCCTTGGCAAGGTCGGTGGTTGGCCTGACCGGAAGGCTGGCAGGTGCATTGATCCTGCGGCCCCTATGCGATCCCCCGATTATTCGCACAGTGAAGCATTGAAAAGGTTATAGTAATAATGGCCCGGCAGTTGATCAAACACAAAACTGTATCTGAAATCAGCATTGCGTTCGATAAAACTGATGTTCCTGATGTATTTATGCAGTGTATCCGAAAGCGGCGAATGTTTCTCAACCTCCCCCATCATGATGAGTTCGACCGTTTCAGGGTTTAGTTTCAGTTGCTCTACCACGAATACCAGGTAATACATCAAATCCTCGGCAGTATTATAAAGGAAGGAGTTGAAATAATCGAGCTTTTTATCCCTGATCCTCAGCATGTCGACATGGCTGGTTCCGGTATTTACATACAGGGTGTTATGGTTGTCGCGGTTCCTGAATTTCATCAGCAGCAGCTGGATCATAAGCCCGGAATAATGCCTGATCGAAGCCCCCGGGAAATGATGAGCTATAAGTTGCATGAGCGGCCTGTCAACATGATAGATGGTGAAGGCATTGGCATGTCTCACCGTGTCCTGCCCGAGTTCGCTGTTTTCGAAAGGCCCCCCGGCGATGTTGAAATTATAAATGATTTCCTTTTCCTCTTCACTGTAAAGGGCTTCGGGTACCAGTGTGGATTTACCCTGCTCCAGCATCACGATGGTTTTGCTGAAAGGATTGCCGAGCCATTTCAGGTTATCTTCAAGCAGGTACCTGACCCTGGCAGTATCGGAATGAAGCTGTTCGCCGGGGATGTAAGGTTTTTTTGAAGGATCGGAAAGATCAAAAGCTTCCAGGTGCAGGAACTTATTGGTATTGATATCCCTGATACAATATACCAGTCCATCTGCAGCCATTCGGATGATCAGTTCGTATTCATAAAATCTCTGCTGGTTAAAACCGGGATCTGAATAAGAGTGTATTGGCTTCAGTGCATCAGCCATATATGGTGGCTAAATGATTACTCCCAGTTTCCGTCGGTTGAAGGCTCGTCCATGGACCCAACCTTCAGTCCCGGGAATTTATTAATGTCTTTCCTGGCCTTGATCAGGTTCACGATCATCTGCTTCTCTAATCCCTTGAGAATATCATTATAATGTGCCGATGCTTCAAACACGTGCACGTTAAGTCCGCCTTTTTCTACTTCACCCGCGTCGAGATTGTATTTGACGCCGGAGCCGGGAATATAAGGCAGGGAGTCGAGTTGAAAGTGGGTCCTTCGGCCAAAGAGGGAGTCGGCAACGATGGCGTAGCCGATGGTATCGTTTATCGTCTTGGTGAAAGTGGTATCTTCAGGATCGGGGATCTTCTTCACGATGGGGATCTGCCCTTCCCTCAGGAAAGTAAGCAGTGTATCAAAGTCGGAGGCATATTTATCATACATCCTCTTGTAGATAAGTTGCCCACTCCTGATATCTTTCAGGTCCTGGATGACTGCTGCTTCTCGCTTTTCCTTTTCAGCATTGAATTTAAGGGGTTTGTTAACGCTCTCATAAACAAAGTAGATCAGGGCAAGGATCACGAGCAGGAGTAAGATCTGGATGATGATTCTTTTCATTGCAGGAGGTTTTTGAATACACGCAAAGTTAAAAATTTTTATTTAGCAAGAGTGCCGGGGCCTAATTATTTGCAAAAAATTAAAGCCTGTGAATTAGTGTTTTGCAATTCTGCATGAATTATATGCCGCTTGTTGACATCTTTAGAAAATTTTACTATCTTAAGGGGAATTTAAAAAAATGCACCATGCAAACGTATATCCTGCTTACAAAACTTAGCCCGGAACTGACCAAGCGCATGAAAGACCGCTCCGCCATCGGTGGCACCTGGCTTGAACTCGTTAAGGAAAAATGCCCCGAGATCAGGTTCATTGCCCACTATGCCCTGCTTGGGCAATATGACTTTCTTGATATCTACGAAGCCCCTGATATCGAAACGGCCGCCAAGGTGTCGATGATCAGCCAGGCCAACGGCGCCCTGCAGGCTGAGAGCCTGCCGGCAATCCCGTACAAGGAATTCCTTGAGTTGATCAAGGAAATTTAATCGGCCACGGAGGCGATCTCGTTATAGTCAGGGATGTCCTGAAGGAAATGGAAGGTATTATCCCGGTAATCCATCCGGCAACAATAATGCACCATGCCATTTGTCACCACCAGGTAGGGCACATGCAGCACAGCATTATACCTGGCTACCTGGTCGAAGGTTTCCTGTGTTACTTTCACGCCGGGAGCTTTGCATTCAATGATCATCAGGGGCCTTCCGCGCCTGTCGTGGACCAGGATATCCGGTCGGCGTGTCATGGTATTCATGGTGAGGATCTTCTCCATGATGATGAGTCCCGCGGGTGTAGACCTGTGATGAATGAGGAACATGATAAAATGCTGCCTGACCCATTCTTCGGGGGTCAGGGCGACGAATTTCTTCCGAACCTCGTCGAAGATCCTGGGCTTCCCGCCTTCCGTTCGAACACGAAAATCATACGATGGGAGATTGAGTTCATGCATCATGTGACAACCTTATTCCTGTACCGACCTCATTGAGCGGTTCTGTATCAGCGATCTGATCGGCCGGATGATCCGGGTCAGCAACCTGATGTCCTGGGTGACGATCTCCGCCTTGCCGGTCATCTTTTGGTTGAAGGGCAGGTCAACATTGTAGTTGGTCCGCAATCCTTCAGGAAAGGCAACATCGACGGCATACGTATTGTCGGCCGGAACGATCGAGATCTTCTCCACGTACCCGGTCACCATCCCGAATTCCATATAAGGGTAATTATCGAACCGGATATTTACCTTTTGTCCCACGCGGACCTTACCCGAACGGTAGATGGGCATGGTTAGTTTACCAATGATGTTGGATGAATCGGCCGGTACAATGCTGATGATCTTTTCACCTGCCGTAATGTTCTGGTTCTCCGACCAGAATTTATTGAAGGTTGCGCTTCCCTCTATCGGGGCAACGATCAGGAAGTCCTGCTGCCATTTGCTGATGGCCCCCTGGAGGTTGTTGAACGACCGCCTGATGGCCAGTTCAAGCTCATTCTTTTCCTTTTCGTATTGCAGTCCCAGGTCGAGAATATCACTTCTCAATTCTTCGATCTTTATTTGTGTATTTGCCAGGTTGGTACGTGCACCCTCATAGGCATGCTGCTTTTGCAGAAGCTCACTTTTCAGGTTGTCGAGTTCAGAGCGGGAAATGGCGTTACTGTCGTAAAGTGCCTCGTAACGCTGGTAATCGCCTGCCTCCAGCTTGTAGTCCTCTTCGAGGGTCTGCTTCTGCGTATACATGTAATTGTAGTAGAGGTTGTAATCGCTGATCTGCTGCTCGATCGTGGCTATCTTTTTGTTGTAGTAATTAAGTTCGACAAAGTTCTTCAGGTCAAGGAAATCCTTGAGGAAATCGGCATATTCATCCTGGGCATCGCCCAGCTGCAGGTTATTCATGAAATCGAACCCGGTAATCGCCCTGACATCATTTTCATCCAGAAGCCTGCCAAACCTGCGCATCTCATCCCTCAGGAAAAACATGTCATGATGATCAGCAGGATTCTCGATCACGGCAATGCTGTCGCCCTGCATCACTTTTTGCTTATCGGTGATGAAAAACTCATTGATCTTTCCCGTCGACCTTGCCACGACAAAGGCGGGTGGTTGTGTGGTCACTACTTCTATATCCAGGTTGGGAACCACTTCGGGGTATTTGAATAACCAGCTCCCCATGATGAGCAGCGCCACGACTACGAAGAACAGGGTGGTTCCCCACCTGATGATCCACGACGGTACCGAGCCCAGTATCTCCTGAACAGGTTCACTGCGGAATTCAATGGTCTTATGCCGGGTATCTTCTGCCATATTATTCTGACTAATTGCCTAATTCAAGTTGGTTTTTCACCAGTTCGTAATAAGCTCCCTTCAGGCGGGTCAATTCTTCATGCGTCCCCTTTTCCACCACTTCACCCTTGTCAAGCACGATGATCTGGTCGGCATTGGTCACCGTGCTGAGCCGGTGGGCCACCACCACGGCCGTTTTCCCCTCGAAGAACTCATTGAGTTTCGACATGATCAACTTTTCGTTATTTGCATCGAGGGCGTTCGTGGCTTCGTCGAAGAAAAGGTACTCAGGATTCTTGTAAACTGCCCTCGCTATGAGGATACGTTGCTTCTGACCCTGGCTCAGTCCGATACCTTCCTGGCCAATTTTTGTATTGTATGCAAGGGGAAGCGATTCGATAAAATCCTGGATGTTGGCAACATTTACGGCATGAAGCAGATTCTCACGGTCGATATATTCATCGCTTACGGCAATGTTGCGGGCGATGGTATCGGAGAATATGAAACCGTCCTGCATGACGGCCCCGCACTGCTGGCGCCAGTAGCGGCCATTAATGTTCCTGATATTGAGTTCACCCACCTTGACTTCTCCTCTCTCCGGAGGGTAAAAACCGAGCAACAGCTTTACCAGGGTTGTCTTGCCGCTCCCGCTGGGCCCCACGATGGCAGTTAGTTTCTTCTCCGGGATTTCGAAGTTCAGGTTTTTTAATACCGGCGGGGATTGCGGACCTGCGTACCTGAAACTCAAATCGTGAAGGCTGATGCTTTTCCTGGCAGGCAGGGAGGCCACCTTGGGCTCGTCGGCCTTTTCCTCTTCATCCTGCTGGTGGATCTCTCCAAGACGTTCAAGGCTGATCTTGGCATCCTGCGCCGAGCGGAAGAATGTGATCATCTGGTCGATGGGGCTGTTGAGCTGGCCAATGATATACTGCACGGCCATCATCATACCTAGGGTCATGTCGCCCCTCACCACCGAATCGGCAGCCACGAAAATGATCAGGATGTTCTTGGTCTGGTTGAAGAACACGGCCCCTGCCTGCTGGTACTGGTTGAGGGCAAGGCCCCGGATGTTTATCTTGAAAAGGCGGGCCTGGATCTTTTCCCAGTCCCAGCGCTTCTGTTTCTCGCAGTTGTTGAGTTTGATCTCCTGCATGCCCGTGATGAGCTGGATCAGGTTGCTCTGGTTGTCGGCCATCTGTGCGAAGCGCTTGAAGTCGACATCGCGCCTCTTTTTCATGAAGAGCAACACCCAGGCAATATACAGACCGCTGCCGATGACGAAGATCAGGAAGATATCCAGGCTGTATATGGCCAGCACTATGCCGAAGATCAGCAGGGTGACCATGGAGAACAGGATATTGAGCGAGGAAACCGTGAGGAAGTTCTCGATCCTCGTATGGTCACCGATACGCTGCATGAGGTCGCCGATCATCTTGCTGTCGAAAAAGCCTATCGGCAATTTCATGAGCTTGATCAGGAAATCGGAGATCAGTGAAATATTCACCCTGGTGCTGATATGCAGCAATATCCAGCTCCGGATAAATTCGACCGAGGCCTGGCTGATGAAAAGTACCAGCTGGGCGATCAGGATGAGGGTGATGAAGCCAAGGTCCTGGTTGGCAATACCAATATCGACGATGGCCTGGGTGAGGAAGGGGAAGATGAGCTGCAGCAACGCACCAAGGACCATCCCCAGCACCAGCTGGGTAATAAAACGCCCGTAGGGCTTGAGATAGGAGAACAGGAAGCGGAAAGTGCGCTTGTCCCTGACCTCTCCCTCCTGCCTGAAAAAATCAGGTGTTGGCTCCAGCAGCAGGCAGATCCCCTGTGGTTCGCCCTCCGACTTCGTGCTGGCCCACTGGGCCAGGAACTCCTGCCGGGTATACCGGATCAGGCCATGGGCGGGATCGGCTACGTGCACATGTTTCCGGGTGATGCGGTAAATCACCACAAAATGGTTTTGTTTCCAGTGGGCAATGCATGGCAGAGGCGACTCTTTCGCAAGCTGATCCAAGCCGACACGCACACCCATGGTCCGAAAGCCAATGGATTCGGCAGCATCGCTGGTGCCCAGCAGCGACACGCCTTCACGTGTGATATGGCTTCGCTCACGCAGGGTCTGCACGCTGTAATTGCGCCCGTGGTACTTCGCGATCATGCGAAGGCAACTGGGACCGCAATCCATTGCATCAAGCTGCTTATAAAATGGAAACTTTGCCATAATAATACTGCAATTATCCTTATACTCGATCAGGCGGATTATGGTTACATGAGAAATGAGTATTGAGATATGAGTATTGAGATATGAGTATTGAGATATGAGTACTGAGAAGTATGGACGGGAGGGCGGTAGCAATGGGCTCAACCCGCAATATTCCCGGTCCTGGCGAGGGCCGATTTGTAGTACCTGAATAGCAGGTCGTAGATGACCATTTCATGCAGCCGGTTGTTGAACGGGAAGATCCTGTTCATCGACATATGGATGATGCTGCTGACCAGATCGTCCATATCGGGCACCTTAGCACCGGAGGTGTAAGTCTTTCTAATCGATTCTACCGGATCTGCATTTGCCTCTGAGCGTTTTGACAGGATCGCGCTTATTGGATGATGCGATGTCCGGTCAAGGGTTTCCTGTATCATGTCCCGATAGGAGCGGAAACGTTCAGATATTTGTCCTGCCAGCGTGCCATCCTTTCCAAATTCGGTCCCATAACCACGGTTAAGCCTCATCATGATCTCCTTCCTGGCCTGCAGGTCATAACCGAAATCACAAAGGCAGGCATCAGCAGATGCCAGGGCATAGAGCCAGCGGGTATCACCGACCGGATCCGCTTCACCCCGGAGAAAATCCAGGCAGGCCCGGCTGTCATGAAAGAACAGCTGCTCGGCAAATTCCATGGTATGGCATCCATAGCGTTCCATCTCCCTCCGGTAGGTTGCCACCTCTACGCGCCATATCAGCCCCTGCGATAAAAAAGGTTCCAGTGCTTCCCTGACTGCCCGGATCAATCCTTCATCGCAGGCATTTTCATTTAACCTTAAGCGGTATCGAAGGTGTAGATCAGGGTCTGTATATCGTACGAAAAACCATAGTCTGGCAAGCCCTTTATCCAAGAACTCCGCATTTAACGGCCACAACTTTTCCACAAGCGCCCTCTCCAGCGTTTTATGGCCTCCGTATATTTTCAGGTAAAGCCATTCACCCCCGGGAAAATGATTGCGTGTTTCCATTCACACCTCCTGTTGATAAAAAAAGAGAACAAATTCGTTGGCGTAGCCGCCATCCCGGCTGCGGACAACTTTCATGTCCTCTTCATAAAGCCATTCCTGCAGGCGCAAATCCCGCCTGCCTTTCATCTCTGCCTGTAATACTGCGACACATGCTTCATTTTCAAGGTCGAGCCAGAGTTCATTGTCGCCATGCGACAGAAGTACATATCTCGGGATACTGTATGCGCTGCGAATAGTACGCATGGTCACAGCCCTCTCAGTTTCGGTCCGTGCATCCCTGAAAGCACGGACTTCGTCCTGATCCAGGTTCCAGCATGCCGGACACAGGATGAATTCCCTGAACGTGACCCTGGGCAGGAAAACCGCATCCTGCGCCAGGATATTCCAGGAGAATCCAGGCATGGTGCATACATCCTGCGCCTGAAGGTCGCACAGGAAACGGTATACGGCCAGTGATCCTACCGAAAAGTTGTGGGCATTCGACATCCTCGGGATGATGAACTTATCAAGCCGTTTCGACCTCAGCAATACCCTGTCCCTGCTGACCGATACCATCAGGTCGGTAACCGGTATGGTGTGATCGTGTCTTACGCCCGGGCTTGCCAGATAGGGGATCTCGTACGGTCTCAGCACGGGCCGCATCAAAATATTGCCCGTTCTTTGCTGGGGGAGGTGTACGATCTCCGCAAGTATGGAATCGCTGTAAAGGGATTGTTCGGCCCGGTGTATCCTTTCAATGGCTTTCCTGAGTCTGTCATCATAATTGCAGAATCTTCCTGCCAGGTTTGAACAGCTTGTTCCGCCCATGGAAACGATTTGAATGATCGGTTTACCGCTGTCAGGGGTCGTTCTTCCCGTGATACGTGCCATCAGTGAAAAACTATCAGGCAAAGGATGTTGATGCCCGGGCAATGAAAGCAAATCCTTTTCGGTAAGTTCCATTTCCAGATCACCGTTAAGCAGGCATCCCTGCATCTTTCTCAACAACATTCGGTCGGCATCATTCCAGTGAATGGTCTTTTCCCCCTTACCCATGGCCGGCAGCCTTAATCCGTGCAGCAGCGAGGAATCGCCTGCAATGATATCTTCCGGCAAATAACCCGGGCCTGCTTCTGCGTCAAGAGCAAGCGCCAGGGGAACCTCCGCATCATCATACCGCCTGACGAAGTTCTCCCTGAAATTTTTCAGTAAGCTGTGCCCGGGTGAAGAAGCAAGCCGCATCATCAGCGGCATGGCATCAAGCAAAGAATCACTGATATCTTTCGACAGGGAACAATGATGGTGGGAAATGCACATGTCGGCCTGCAGCAGTGTCCCGCGGGAAAAGGGGATATTCATTCTTTCGATTTCCCGTTCCAGGGATCGAAAGCCGGCAATGCCTGCTTCAGGATCACACCCCTTGGCGTGGTCATGGATTTCATTCAGTTTACTGGATAACAGCATAAGGCTGTCATCCCCGGCTTCCTGCGTCTTTTCCAGGATCTTTTCAAAAAACCCTGTGCCACTTACATTGGGTTCAAGGTCCGAAACAAGTACCTGGTTATCGATCAGCATCCTCACATAGGTTTCAGCCTCGGTATGGTCGGGCCCGAAAATCCCAAGCGAATCCACCAGTTCAGCAATGCCGGCAGGCCTCGATGCCCTGCCGAACACCTGTTCGAGATACGGGGTATGCGGAGTGCTCTGGAGCCGGTAACTTCGCAGGCCGTTTTCATCCACGAAATATTCTACATACCTGTACTCGTCACCGACCCTGTAAAGGCTTGTATTGACGGTATAAAACAGCTGCCTGCGGATCTTTTCCGTTCCGCTTATTGCCGACGCAAGGCCGCACAGAAAATGCATGTCGGGCCTGGTAAATATGCTATGGGTTTCAGGGGCTGCAATTTCAATCCGCGTCTCATCGGAAAGACTCCCCGAACATATGCCGGCAAACATGCCGAAAGGGGTGCACCTCGACGACATCCTGATAAGATATTTCAGCAGCGAATTCCTGATCCTGGAATTGTCCGCACTGCATGATCCCTTGCTGCCAAGCCATTCCCTTGCCCGGTCATAAAGATCCGGTGAAGCCAGGTAGAGGGCCCGGGCAACCATGGGCAGGGAATAATATTTCCTGAGCAGTGTTTCGATATCAGCCGTATCCGATATTTCTCCCAGTATGCTCAGGGGCAGGAAAGGCACCCTCAGCATGAAGGTTTCATCGACTGATAATGCCCTGTCTTTGGATTTATGCATTTTCAACGGATAATAACAGCCCACCGGCCCATGCAGGCTTTCGCTGGTGAATGAATGACAAGAGCACAAGCCCGATACCTGCGGCGCCTTCGAGTAATCCGGCATTGTTCTTCCAACCTCCATACTCCGGCAGGTACCAACTCTTATATCCGGCAATACCGGTATCGTGCACGGCCATGTTCAGGCAAACGTCAAGCCAGTGCAATGAAGCTTCAGCGAAGACCGTGTACCCGGTTTTCTGATAAAGGATGTTGTAAAATAACGCCAGACCGGCAGCGCCGTGGCAGATCCCTGCATCCCTCACCCCATTGTCGGCAGGATCCCTTCTTTCCGCAGAACGCATCAGGATATCCAGTCCACGGCTCATATATGAGGTTCCCTGCAGGCATTTTCCTGCTTCATAATACGCCAGGCCAATCCCCGGATCACCATAGCACCAGGCCAGGCGGCTTGCATGAAGTTCGTCCATGCTTTCGATGGCCCAGGCCGGAAAACAAGACTGATGCTCTTCGGGGTCAAGCCATTGGCGGTCGAAGTACTTCATTAAAGCCGCAAGCAACACGCTGCAATCGGTAACAGAAATGCCGGCATGGATAAACCTGGCGAGCATGATCACGATCGAGGCCATGCCATGAGACAAACTCAGGTTATAGCCTGTTTTTCCGGATTCTGGCTCAAGTACAGACATCCACTTCAGGCCGCCTGCGTCATCCTGTTCCGCATTATTCCCGAGTACACTGACCATTTCCGCAAGGTACAGCCGGTATTTCCGGTTGTTCGTTTGCCTCAGGAAATAGAGGGAAATGCCTAAAGCCCCGTGCAGGAAATCATAATTCCCCGCCCTGATCTCGGCCATCATGGCCTCATAGAGCGGGCCATCAAGGTAATCAAACACGGAAGAAGCGTCGTGTGTTAGGATCCCCTCTTTTGCCAGGACATGGATGAGCCAGGCTATGCCTGCCAGTCCATCGGAATGGCTGAAGGAAGGAAAACGGCCGGCAGCAGGATTGAGCGCCTGCCCAATCAGGTCTGCTGCCAGCCCGTCGGCGGCCCGGTCCCCTGTCCAGTCGGCATAGCAGGCATAGAAACAAGCCAAACCTGCCTTTCCACCCATCAATCCCGGCCCTTCCGGGACACAGTCCCCGACCGATCCAGCTATTTCATGGATCTTGTTTTCCACAGGTTCGAAGAACCTTTCAGGAAGAAAAACCTTCCACCCCATATCTATTAATACCGAAAATGCAAAAATGTCGCACCTTTTTTGCAAAAAAATTTTCGGAAGGAAGGTTTTTCGGTCATCCTGCAGGGAGGCTAATGTCATAAAAGCCTTATTTTTGTTAAAAATCGTGCCGGCATGAAAACAAAGGAAGAGATCGTACAAAACTGGCTCCCGAGGTATACGGGAGAAAAGCTCGAGAATTTCGGCAAATATATTCTCCTGACAAACTTCACGAAATATGTCGAGCTTTTTGCCGCATGGAACAATGTGGAGATCAGGGGCATGAACAGGCCCATGCCCTGTGCCACGGCCAATAACATCACCATCATCAATTTTGGCATTGGCAGTGCAAATGCTGCCACCATCATGGACCTGCTGAGCGCCATCCAACCCAAGGCCGCACTTTTCCTCGGCAAATGCGGCGGCCTCAAGCGAAAAAATGAGGTAGGCGACCTCATCCTCCCCATCGCGGCCATCAGGGGTGAGGGTACTTCAGACGATTACATGCACAAGTCGGTGCCTGCCCTGCCGGCCTTTAACCTTCAGAAAGCCGTTTCGACAACCATACGCGATTCCGGGCTCGACTACTGGACCGGTACCGTTTACACCACCAACCGCAGGGTGTGGGAGTACGACGACAATTTCAAGGAACACCTCCGGCGCACGCGCAGCATGGCCATCGACATGGAAACGGCAACCATATTCATCGTTGGTTTCCATAACGAGATCCCTTCGGGAGCGCTATTGCTCGTTTCCGACCAGCCCATGATCTCCAGCGGGGTGAAGACACAGCAAAGCGATAATGAAGTGAGCGAAAAATTCACGGAAAATCATCTCCGGATCGGCATCGATGCCCTCAAAATGCTCATCAATAAGGGCCTGACGGTAAAACATCTCTATTTCGACTATAAGGACGACCAGGACGGCATATGAAATTCCACGAGATCCTTAACGACCTGAAGAACAAAATATACAAACCCGTATATTTCCTGCATGGCGAAGAAGAGTATTTCATCGACATCATCACCGATTATATTGCCGACCATGTGCTTTCAGAGGCCGACAGGGAATTTAACCAGACCATCCTTTACGGCAAGGATACCAACGTAGGGACGATCATCGACACTGCCAGGCGTTACCCCATGATGGCCAACTACCAGGTGGTGATCGTCAGGGAAGCACAGGTGATCGACAAGCTGGATGAACTCGTGCGTTATGCAGATGCCCCGGTACCGTCCACCATCCTGGTGATATGCCATAAGCACCAGGCCTACGATTCACGGAAAACGCTGGCCAAAAGCATCCAGAAAACAGGGGTCTGGTTCAGGTCCGACCGGCTGTACGACAACCAGGTCCCGGCATGGATCGAAAGCTATCTGAAGAGCAGTAACATGACGATCACCCCTGGTGCCGCGCGCCTTTTGACGGCGCATCTTGGCAACGACCTCACCAGGATCAGCATGGAACTGGGTAAGCTTTCCATAAGCCTGAAACCCGGCGAAAGGATCGATGAGGCCGTGATTGAGGAAAACATAGGCATCAGTAAGGACTTTAACGTGTTCGAACTGCAAAAGGCCATGGGCGAAAATGATCATTACCGGGTAAACCTCATATGCAAGCATTTTGCAGCCAATCCCAGGAGTAATCCGCTTGTGCTCACCACGACACTCTTGTATCAGTTTTTCGCCAAGATCATGATCTTCCATTCCCTGAAAGATAAAAGCGATAACAAGAAGGTGGCTGCCGAGCTTTCGGTCAGTCCATTCTTCGTGGGTGATTACCGGAATGCGGCAAGGTTTTTTACGCTCGAAAGAAGCCTTCGTGCCATAAAGATGTTGAGGGAGTATGACCTGAAATCAAAAGGGCTGAACAATGTATCGGCTTCAGAAGGAGAACTTCTGAGGGAAATGGTTTTCAGGATCATGCACTGAGTTCAGTACCATTATTTAAAAAGTCCTTCCACTTCTCCGGCATATTTTTCCATGATGAAATTACGCCTCAGCTTGAGGCTGGCGGTAAGTTCTCCGTTCTCAACCGACCATTCCTTCCCCATGATGTCAAAGTTCATGATCTTTTCGGTATTTCCAAGGAAGGTATTGAAGTGATCGACTTCCCGCTTGAAAAGGTCCCTGACGGGTTTTTGCCCCACCATTTCCTCGTTGGTGCTGTATTTGACCTGGTTTTCCTGGCACCAGGTGCGCAGGTAGGTGAAATCAGGGACGATGAGCGCTGCCGCGTATTTCTGGTTCTCCCCTACCACCATGAGGGCGTCGATCATTGGTGATTCGGTGAATTTATTTTCGATCTGGGCGGGGCTGATGTATTTGCCCAGGGAGGTTTTAAAGATCTCTTTTTTCCTTCCGGTGATGCGCAGGTGTCCTTCAGGCTCAAGCCTTCCGATATCACCGGTATGGAACCAGTTATCGGTATCGATGACTGCGGCAGTCTGATCGGGCTCCATGTAATAACCTTTCATCACATTGGGACCCTTAACGAGGATCTCACCATCGTCGGCGATTTTCACCTCTACATTGGCAAGGGGCTTCCCTACGGTTCCGAACGCCGTCCCGCCCTTGTCGAAAGTATTCACTGCGACAACAGGTGAGGTTTCGGTAAGGCCATAACCTTCGAGCACAGGAATGCGGGCGGCAGTAAAGACCTTTGCAAGCCTCGGCTGAAGGGCAGCACCACCCGACACGATCACCCGCATCTGTCCGCCGAGGGCTTCACGCCATTTACTGAAGATAAGCTTGTTGGCAATGGCAAGCTGTATCCTGTAAAACATGCTTTTCCCGCTCACCTCATAGTTCAGGCCCAGGCCTACTGCCCAGAAGAACAACTTCTTTTTGATCCCCGAGAGCTTGTGCCCCTTTGCCATGATCTTGTCATATACTTTTTCGAGCAAACGGGGTACCGTGGTAAGGATGTGGGGGCTGATCTCCCTGATATTGTCGCCTATCGTCCCCATATTCTCGGCATAATAGATCGAGGTGCCGAGATAATGGTAGGTATAGATGTTCATCCGCTCATAGACATGGCATAGCGGCAGGTAGCTCAGGCCGCGCGAATACTGGTCGATCGGGAATATGTGGTACACCGCCATGGCATTGCTGAGCAGGTTATGGTGCGACAGCATCACCCCTTTTGGGATACCTGTAGTCCCCGAAGTATAGATGATCGTAACCACGTCGTGCTCGTTGATCGCTTCACTTCGCTTATGTACTTCCTCCGGGACGGGATTTTCCTTTCCCAGATTAATGAGTTCGTCCAGGTGTTTTACATCGTCAATGTGCTTGAAGGTGTATAGCCCTTCAAGGCTTTTTACCTCCGGCAGGATGTGCTGTATCTTTCTCAGCAGTTCCTTACCTGCCACAAATACCAGCTTGACTCCCGAATGGTTCAGGATATAGGTATAGTCAGCTTCGCTGATGGTGGGGTATACAGGCACGTGGATAGCGCCGATACGCGAAATGGCCATATCAAGAAAATTCCATTCAGGCCTGTTATTGGATATGGTGGCTACGCGGTCGCCGGGCATGATGCCTAAGCTGATCAGACCGTAACTGATATGGTCAACGATTTCGATATACTGGTCGATACTGTATTTTACCCAGATGCCGTCTTCCTTTCCGGCAAGGACATCGTCTTTGGGTTCAAAGTTGCTTTTGTAGTAGGGTAAGAGATCGAAGATCCGCTTGATTTCCATCCTCATCAGATTAATTCAACATGGATTCGGGATACAATATTAGAAAAAAACCTTAAAATCTTATTTTTTTTTATCGAACGTGACGGCATTCGCCTGGTCGGCAGGCATGATCACTACATCATTAATATTGACGTGTGGCGGAAGTGTTGTTACAAAGTAAGCCACTTCAGCAATATCTTCAGCCTTAAGCGGTATATAATCCCTGTACACCCTGGCTGCCCTCTCTTCATCCCCCTTGAAACGCACCATGCTGAATTCTGTCTCAACAGCTCCGGGGGCCAGCTGGGACACCCTGATGCCCTTGCCGAGCAAGTCGAGCCTCATGCCTTTGGTAATGGCATCAACAGCATGTTTCGTCGCACTGTATACATTGCCTTTGGGATATACCTCCTTACCGGCGATGGAACCGATATTGATGATGTGCCCGTATCCCTGTGAGACCATCAGCTGTGCGACCGCCCTCCCGACATAAAGCAATCCTTTGATATTGGTGTCGATCATGACATCCCAGTCATCCTCCGACCCTTCATGGAAGTGATCCAGGCCCAATGCCAGGCCGGCGTTATTGATGAGCACATCGATACTGTTCCAGTCATCGGGCAACGAACCTATCATGGCTTTCACCCTGGCCTTGTCCCTGACATCAAGAACCAAGGGAAGAGCGGCTGTCCTAAAGTCTTTTTCCAGCATGGCAGCCAGTTTGTCCAGGCGCTTTTTCCTCCTTCCCGTGATAATGATCTGATATCCCATCGAGGCAAATTTCTTTGCACATGCCTCTCCTATCCCGGCTGTGGCACCGGTAATGAAAACTGTCTTTCTCATTTCAGCTCAGGTATTTTTCTCGATCCATTTCCGTGCATTCACAAAAGCTTCTATCCATGGCGAAACCTCATCAGAAGTACGGTCTTCAGGATAGTAAGCCCATTGCCACGGGAATACAGCCCTTTCCAGGTGCGGCATCATGGCCAGGTGGCGGCCATCGTTCGAGCAAATGGCTGCCGCATTGAAATCAGAACCATTCGGATTTCCCGGATAAGCCTCGTAAGTGTATGTTACAGGGATAATATACTTATCGTTGTAGTAAGGAAAACAAAACCTTCCCTCACCGTGGGCAACCCAGATACCCAGCCTGGAACCCGAAAGGCTCCCGAGCATCACGCTCTCGTTCTCTTCGATGCTCACATTCAGGAAGGCTGACTCGAATTTACCCGATTTATTCGGTTTCATTTTTGGCTGTTCGGGATGATCGGGATAAATGAGGCCCAGTTCGACCATGAGCTGGCAACCGTTACATATGCCCAGGCTCAGGGTATCATTCCTCGAATAGAACATGTCCAGGGTTTCCTTTGCCCTGGGATTGAACAGGAATGCGCCTGCCCAGCCTTTTGCCGAACCCAGAACGTCGGAATTGGAGAAGCCCCCAACAAACACGATGAAGTTGATATCCTCGAGGGTTTCCTGGCCGGAAATGAGATCGGTCATATGCACGTCCTTAACGTCAAATCCAGCCAGGTACATGGAGTAAGCCATCTCACGGTCGCCGTTCACACCCTTCTCCCTGATGATGGCAGCCCTGACACCACTTTTGTCCCTGCGCTCATGACTGATCCTGTATTCAGTTAACCCTCCCCCGAATGTTTTCGGAAAATTGAACCTGAGATCCTGCCTGCAATAATTCTCATATCTCGCAACGGCCAGGCCTGACCCGGTCTGCAGGGAATCGAAGAGGTAGGAGGTCTTATACCAGATCTTTCTGTACCTGTTGATGTCGAAGGAATATTTCATTCCTTCATGGGCAATATCCACCCTGAGTTCCCTGATGGTCTTGCCAAGCAGGTGGGCAGCGATACCCTGCTTTTGAAACAGCTCGAGCACCTTCCCGCTATCCTTTACCTGCATGATCACCCCCGGATTTTCACTGAAGAGCAGTTTAATGATATCTTTTTCACCTGTACTGTCGAGGCTGAGGTCAAGGCCCATATCGTTGACCGGGAAAGTCATCTCCAGGAGGCTTGTGATCAGTCCTCCGGCCGAAATATCATGTCCGGCGAGGATGAGCCCGGCCTTGATACATTCCTGCAGGGCAGTGAAAGCCTTTATGAATCTGTCAGGATCCTTAACTGTCGGCGTTGTTGGGCCCAATCCGTTCACCATCTGGGCAAAGCTGCTTCCGCCAAGGCAGTGGCTGTCGCCCGAGAAATCAACATATATGACCGGGGCATCGTAATGCAGGGCAAGGTAAGGGCTGACGGCTTTTTTAATATCAGTGCACTCGCCCATGGCCGAGATGATCACCGTTCCTGGTGAAAATACCTTTTTCCCGTCAGGGTATTTCTGTGTCATCGAGAGACTGTCCTTGCCTGTCGGGATGTTGATCCCCAGTTTAATGGCAAAATCGCTCACTGCCTTGACGGCATGGTACAGACGTGCATCTTCACCCGCATTCCTGGCAGGCCACATCCAGTTGGCACTGAGGGAGATCCCTTTGATCCCATCGGTTATGGGCGCCCATACAATGTTGGTGAGTGCTTCGGCCACCGCCAGCACTGAACCATTTTCGGCCGATACCAGTCCGGCCACGGGGGCGTGGCCGATGGCCGTTGCAATGCCTTTGATGCCACGGTAATCGAGGGCAGCGATACCCAGGTTGTTGAGTGGCAATTGGATGGGGCCCGTGCACTGCTGCAGGCCCACACGACCGGTAACCGACCTGTCGACCTTGTTGGTGAGCCAGTCCTTGCAGGCCACGGCTTCCATCTGCAACAGGTCTTCCAGGTAATCCCCGAGCTTTTCAGTCGCATATTCGGGAGCGCTGAAAGCATTACCTGCAGTATTGTCGTTCAGGGTTGTCCGGGGCGGATTGCCGAAAAGATATTCGATCTTGAGGTCGATGGGATTTTTCGCTTCATCTTCGAAGACAAGTTTCATGTCGCCGGTAACTTTACCCACCTTGAATATAGGAGCCCTTTCACGGTCGGCGATCTCTTCCAGCAATTCAATATTCTCCGGCTTGATGACCAGTCCCATCCTTTCCTGTGATTCATTTCCGATGATCTCCCTGGCCGACAGTGTGGGATCACCGACGGGTAGTTTCCTGATGTTGATCCTTCCGCCGGAAGCTTCTACCAGTTCCGACAGGGAATTAAGGTGCCCACCCGCACCATGGTCGTGGATGGAGATGATCGGGTTGCGCTGTTGCTCGGCCATGGCCCTGATGACGTTGGCCACTCTTTTCTGCATTTCGGGGTTGGCACGCTGAACCGCATTCAGTTCGATGGCATTGCCGTATTCACCGGTATCAACCGATGATACGGCTCCCCCGCCCATCCCGATGCGGTAGTTATCGCCACCAAGCACAACGATGATGTCGCCGGCTTCCGGGGCTTCCTTTTCGCTGTCTTCTTTCCTTGCAAAGCCGACTCCTCCAGCCAGCATGACCACTTTATCATAGCCGAAGGTCTTGTCGTTGCTTTCATGCTCAAAAGTGAGCAGGCTGCCACAAACCAGTGGCTGGCCGAACTTATTCCCGAAATCGCTTGCTCCGTTGGAGGCCTTGATCAGGATCTCTGCCGGAGTCTGGTAGAGCCACGGCCTTGCCTTGCTGAATGATTCCCACCTCCTTTGCCCTTCCAGGCGGGGATAAGAGGTCATATATACGGCAGTGCCGATCAGTGGTATGCTGGCTTTTCCGCCTGCCAGCCGGTCGCGGATCTCGCCGCCGGTTCCCGTTGATGCACCGTTAAAAGGTTCGACCGTTGTAGGGAAGTTATGTGTTTCGGCCTTGAGCGACAGCACCGTATCGATATCGGTAATCTCAAAATAGTCGGCCTTATCCTGGTTTGCAGGCGCAAATTGCTCGGCCGGAGGGCCCAGGACAAACGCAACGTTATCCTTATAAGCTGAAACCAGCTTATTGGGATTTACTTTTGAAGTTTTCTTGATGAGTGCGAACAGGGATTCTTTTTTCTCCTTTCCGTCGATGATGAAGGTACCATTGAAGATCTTATGCCGGCAGTGTTCCGAGTTTACCTGTGCAAAACCATAAACCTCGCTGTCGGTGAGCTTCCTGCCTATCTTCTCACTGATCCCGTCGAGGTATTCGATCTCTTCATCGCTGAGCGCAAGCCCTTCGCTTTCGTTATAGGCCCTGATATCGTGCAGGAAGGTCACAGGTTCGGGTTTACGGTTTATCGTGAAGATATCCTGGTCAAGGCCCGTATACCTGGCCTGCAACATCCGGTCGTAAGCCGGGTCGGCATCGTCGGTGAGAAAAAACTCTTCGATCCGCTCGATGCCGTGTACACCCATGTTCCTGGTGATCTCCACTGCATTGGTGCTCCATGGGGTGATCATCTCTTTACGCGGACCGATAAAAGTGCCGGACAGTTTTTCCCCGGGAACGGGCTCACACTCTTCAAACAACCATGAAAGTTTTTCCTTGTCGGTCCTGGACAAGGCCGATTTCACCTTGAGCGCATAAAACTTTCTGGGAGTTACCTGGTAAAAAATGATCATGTCCGGGTTGGTTTTGGGTCAATAACTCAAACAAATCAGGCGTAAAATTATATATAATTCTCCGGTTGGGGTATCTTGCACTTCCGAGTTTTTAAGGGAATTATTAACATCATCGCCCGCCGGAATGCCGCAGGCATTGGGCTTCAGGCACATCAATGAATTTGATCATGGCATTTGCGGGAAGCCAGTATTTTCCTAAGGGCCGGTGTTAACCTTATACGTCCTTGTTCGACACGCCGAATTTCTCGTCGGCTTCGACATTACCGTATGGCTCAACATGGATGATCACATCGTATACATCCTTTACGCTTTTCCTGATGTTTGCTTCCACGCGGTGCGAGATATCATGTGCCTCCGTAACGCTTATGGAGCCGGACACCTCAATATGGATCTCGATCACCAGTTTATTGCCCGACTTTCGGATCCTTGCCCCGTGGGGATTAAATGCGCCCTCAACCTCTGAGGCCAGCCTGAATACTTCCTTGTATAATTCCGGGTTGTCCATGCCATCCATAAGATCACGGTTGGTCTGGAAGAAGATGCGGATACCGGTGGCCATGATCCAGAATGAAACTGCCAGGGCCGTAATGCTGTCGATCAAGGGCAGATTTAAGATAAAAGTGAACAACAATCCAATGAGCACAGCCATGGAGATCAGCATATCACTTTGCATATTGCGGGCGTTGGCCACCAGCATGGAGGAGCCGGTCTTCTTCCCTACCCGGAACTGATACAGCGCAAGCAGAAGCTTCCCGAGGATCGAAGCAACGATCACCCATATGGCAAAGATATCAGGCACCTTTTCATGACCCCCTTCGAGAAGTTTATCCACTGTGGCAATGGCAAGCTGCGCACCGGCAAAGAAAATCACGAAGGAAAGGGCTTTGGATGCCACGGTATCGGCACGCTCATACCCATATGGGTATTTGATATCAGGGGGCCGGCTCATGATGTGCGCCGTAATGAGCGTGATCACCGAAGTGAGGATATCGCCGGCGGAGTCCACCCCGTCGGCCACTACCGCCATACTGCCCGCCAGTAATCCAACGGTGATTTTCATGATCGAAAGCAGCGCATTTCCTGCAATGCTCACCCATGATGCAGTGATGATCTGGCGATGCCGTGGTTCCATAACGCAAAGATAGTATTTTAGGAATTCTGAAGCATGGGCCTTGCTTCGCAAGGAAGCTCTAAATCCTAAATCCAAAATCCAAAAGAAATCCCAAACTCTAAATTCTAAATCCTAAATAAATTCAAAATTCTAAGTTCAAAATCATTATAAAAATCAAATGGCCAAAGGCTTTAAGTTCAAAAAAAATCTCGTTTAGGGTGTGACTTTTTCAATTTTTGGGTATTAATATAATAAGCGGGGTAATAACAAAACTAATAAATCATGGAAGAAAAGGATACTATTACAACTGAGAGAAAACTTGATCTTGAGGCACGTACGCAAAAGTTTGCGATCAGTGTGAGGTCATTCCTTAAGAAGATCATGAAGACCAGGGCAAACATTGAAGACGGAAAGCAGTTGATCAGGGCTTCAGGATCTGTCGCGGCCAATTATATTGAAGCTGGGGAGGCAATCAGCAGGAAGGACTTCGTGTACAGAAGCATGATTTGCAGGAAGGAAGCCAAGGAGTGTGTGCTTTTTTTACGCCTGCTGGATATGTATGAAAATGAAATGCTTGAAATGGAAAGGGCATCTCTGGTAAGGGAAGCAATGGAACTGACTAAAATATTCGGTTCTATAGTTACCAAGACCAGATGAAATTCAGGTTCGCCCAAAACTTTCTAGCCTTTAACCTTTGTATTTTAAATTTCTTTAGGAATTAGAATTTAGAATTTAGGGTTTCCTTGCGCAGCAAGGCTTATGATTTTGAACTTAGAATTTAGGATTTAGGATTTAGGATCATTGCTGTCCGGGATATTTCTAAGCAGCGAAAAACGCGTAATTGTTAGAACCGCTCGACTTCGCTCGCGGTGACAAATCAAAGTCAATAAAATAGGAATACGGGCGCGGCACACCAATGAAATCAAGTTATTGAGTGCCGCGCCCTTATTCCCTAAAAAAACAGTGCCTTGTCATGCCGAGCGGTAGTCGAGGCATTGCAGACAATAAAACATCAAAGCAGGCTCTAAACAGTCTACCCTCACCAAAGCCCTTCCAATAAAAGACTATATCGTTTCGCAATAAATTATCCCGGACAGTAGTGATTTAGGATTTAGGATTTCCTTGCACAGCAAGGCTTAGGATTTAGAGTTTCCTTGCGCAGCAAGGCATCGTCATCCTTAGCACTTTGCATTCGCATCATATACACTTGCAAACAACACGAATATATCGTATATTTATATCCTTCCGATTTAACCCAAACAAACCCTGAACTATGGACTGTCCTATTTGTAACCACAAAGGGCTGGAGGCCGGAACGTCTGCCTGCCCTTCGTGCAAGACCGACCTGACTGCATACTGGTCGCTGAACAAAGCAGCAGGTGCATTTCGAAGACAAAAAACGACCAGTTTGATCTTCATCATACTGTTTTTCATTGCCCTGGTGGCATGCCTGCTGATCCTGTTTTTTGCCGGGCCGTCCGGCACCTCTGCAGAGGACCAGGAAAAGATGGCCGGTTACGAGACCACCATACAGACCCTCACTGCCGAAAACCAGCAACTCAAATCAGATGTTGCGGAGATGAAAGCGAAAGAGGCCGAGATGCTTGCCCGGCTGGAAGCCGCAACGCCAAAGGAGACCAAACATATCATTGCGGCCGGGGAAACCCTTTACGATATTGCCGCTAAATATTTAGGCGATGGCAACAGGTATCCGGAAATCGCTGCCGACAATGGAATTACAGATCCCGACCTCATCGTTGCCGGCAGGGAACTCATTATTCGTCAATAATCAAAAAATCACTGCCATGGCAATCATTACAGAATTCGATATCATCAGGAAAAGGCTAACATCAGGCATACAGGACATCCGGCGGCTGGAGGGCGATCTCGACAGCTCAAGGAAGGAATGTGAGCAGAATAAAAAAGATCTCGGCAATGCCCGCAAGGAGATCCAGAAGCTGGAAGCAGAGATAAAAGCCCATCTCAGCGAAAAGAAGGAAATGTCTGGTACCATCCAGAAACTGGCAAAGGAAGCTGAAAAAGATAAAAAAGAGATGCAGGGTCTTCAAAAAGAGATGGATGCGATAATTGAAGAGAATAAAAGGCTGAAGGAAGAGATTGATAAGCTGATCAACCCTGAGGAAGATTAAGGCCCGGGACTTGTTCTTTTCTCCGACGGCAAAGGTATTGTTTGCCGTTTTATCAGGTTTTTGAGGAACCTTGCAAGCATCCAACCCAGGATGGAGCCGGCAATTGCTCCGGCAATGACGTCGGCAGGGTAATGGGCCCCAAGGTAGATCCTGCTGTAGCATATGAGCAATGCCCAGGCCAGGACCAGCGGGATGGCCCACCTCATATGCTTCCGGTAAAGTAAAAGAAAGAAAATGCTGATCGCGAAGATGTTCGAGGCATGTGAGGAATAAAAGCCATACAGGCCTCCGCACTTATTGTTCACGAGCTGCACCATACCTTCCAGGGCAGGTTCATGGCAGGGACGAAGCCGTTGTACCACATCCTTGAACAGGTGTACGCTAATCTGATCGCTGAGAAAAACGAGCAGGGCGGCAAAAAAGATCACCATCCAAATCCTGCCCCTGTATTGCCTCCACAGAAGATAGAGGAACAGGGCATAAACAGGGATCCAGATAAATTTGTCACTGGCCCACCACATCACGAAGTCGAGGAAATCACTGCGGGCTTCGTTCAGGACCAGGAACAGGCTGCGGTCCCATAGTATAAGGTTATCGATCAGATCAGCCATTAAGTTTTTTCCAGATCAGGTCTTTTAGTTCCGTGAGCCCTTTACGGGCCACGGAGCTGATGAATACATAAGGAATATCCGGCAATTCTTTTTCGATCTCTGCCTGCAATTCCGCATCGATCATATCGGTCTTGGTGATGGCCAGAATCCTTTCCTTGTCGAGCAGTTCAGGATTATATTTATCCAGTTCGTTCAAAAGGACATCGTATTCCTTCGAAATGTCGTCCGTATCGCAGGGCACCAGGAACAGCAGCAGCGAGTTCCTTTCGATATGCCGAAGGAATCGAAGGCCAAGGCCTTTGCCTTCGTGGGCACCTTCAATGATACCGGGACTATCGGCCATCACAAAAGAACGGTGGTCGCGGTAGGAAACGATCCCCAGGTTGGGTCTGAGGGTCGTGAAGGGATAGTCGGCAATTTCGGGTTTAGCTGCCGAAACCACCGAAAGCAATGTTGATTTACCGGCATTGGGAAATCCGACGAGCCCGACGTCGGCCAGTAATTTCAATTCAAGGGTGATCCATGCTTCTCGTCCGGCTTCGCCCGGTTGCGCATAGCGGGGTGTCTGGTTGGTTGGCGACTTGAAATGCACATTGCCGAGTCCGCCTTTCCCGCCTTCCAGGAGGATATGGCGTTCGCCATCTTCTGTGATCTCACAGAGCATTTGTTCTGTGTCTGACAGTTTCGCCACAGTGCCCAGTGGCACCTCGATCACCTCATCCTGACCGTTGGCGCCCGTGCTCATCTGCCTGCCACCGGCTTCGCCATTCGCCGCTTTTATATGTTTTGTAAATTTCATATGAAGGAGTGTCCAGAGCTGGGCGTTGCCCTGTAACACAATATGCCCTCCCCTGCCACCGTCGCCGCCGTCAGGGCCCCCTTTCGGTACGAACTTTTCCCTCCGGAGGTGGGCTGATCCCGCTCCTCCCCTGCCCGAACGGCAGTTGATCTTTACATAGTCGACGAAGTTAGAGTTACCCATTATTTAGTGCTCTACGATCTGGTAAATATCCGGCAGGTTGCGGCCATGGCCGTCATAGTCGAGGCCATAGCCCACGATGAACTTATTCGGTATTACGATGCCAACATAATCGATCGGGTACTTCATCCTGAATGCCGCAGGCTTTAACAGGAGCGTGGCGATCCTGACATCCGCCGCACCCAGTTCCTTCAGTTTGTTAACCGTGTAATCCATGGTGATGCCGGTATCGATGATGTCTTCAACCACCACCACGGTCCTGCCCGTCAACACCCTGTCGAGACCGATCAGCTCCCGAACCGTGCTGGTTGTCTGGGTTCCTACATACGACGACAACTTTACGAAGGAAACCTCACAGTCGAAATTAATCTTTTTCAGCAGGTCGGATGCAAAGATAAAGGCCCCGTTCAGCACGCAGAGGAAGATGGGATCGGTGCCGGCCAGTTCGGCATTGATCATTTCCGCCACCTGATCGACGGCTTTTGTAATGTTCTCCTTTGAGAGGAAGAGCGAGAATTCTCTGTCCCTGACCCTGATCTTCTTCATGATTGCTGTATCTTGCACGGTAACGGTATTACAAATATAAATGATATTTTTGCACTGTAAGACTAGCTTTTGGTTTCCGGCTATATTTCACTGGTTTAATATCGGCAACCGGAAACCATTAGCCAGCTAACAGTAACCAGTAACCAGCAATCATATGAAAGCACTTGTTAGCATCATCATGGGCAGCACCTCCGATCTCCCGGTAATGGAGAAGGCCGCTGCCTTTCTGGATGAAATGGAGATCCCGTTTGAGATCAATGCCCTTTCCGCCCACCGGACGCCCGAAGAGGTGGAAAAGTTTGCAAAAAATGCCATGAACAATGGCATCAAGGTAATCATAGCCGGTGCCGGCATGGCAGCCCATCTTCCCGGGGTGATCGCTTCCATGACGCCATTGCCCGTGATCGGTGTGCCCATCAATGCAAGTCTTGACGGGCTGGACTCGCTGCTGGCCATCGTGCAGATGCCCCCGGGCATCCCGGTAGCTACGGTCGGCATCAACGGGGCGCTGAATGCCGGCATCCTGGCAGCCCAGATCATCGCCTCCGGCGACGGCGAACTCTTGAAAAAGACCATGGCCTATAAGGAAAACCTGAAAAAAAAGATCGTGAAGGCCAACGAGGAGTTGAAAGAGGTAAAATACAGGTTCAAGACGAACTGATGAGAAAATGAGACAAGAGATTTGAGATATGAGCCCTGAGATATGAGTACAGGTTCATAGTTCAGATTTCAGATATCGGTTCAGATTTAATTGGCGGTTTTCCACCTGATCAGGGTGATCCCGTCGCGCAGTGGCAGGATCAGAGCATCGATCGCGGGGTCGTCCTTCACCATGCGGTTAAAGGTTTTAATCCCGGCAGTTTCCTGGTCGCCCGGATGGCCGGGCTCCAGCACTTTCCCGCCCCAGAGGGTATTATCAGCCATGAGCAAGCCATCCGGATTAAGTTTTTCCTTGCAGAGGGACAAATAGCGGGGATAGTTCTCTTTATCGGCATCGAGATAGATCAGGTCGAAGGTTTCATTTATCGTGGGGAGTATTTCAAGGGCGTTACCCTGCAGCCTGCTGATGGTGTTTTCAAATCCCGCTTCGCGGAAGTAGCGCATTGCGATATCCTCTACTTCGGGATTATTATCTATGGTGATGAGACTCCCGCCACCGGCAATGCCTTCGGCCAGGCAAAGGGCAGAATAGCCGGTATAGGTTCCGATTTCCAGGACCTTCTTCGGTTTTAGCAGGCCGCTGATAAATGCCAGAAACCGCCCCTGCAGATGCCCGGTCAGCATGTTGGGATAGGGCACCTTAAGATTGGTTTCCCTGTCAAGCCGCCTTAGCAATTCAGGTTCAGGCTGGCAATGCCCTGCCAGGTACTCCCATAATTCATCGTTCATGAATTCCATGTTGACGTATAGGTAAGTGTACTGATCATTTCAGGGTTGAAGATTTCATTGGCAACCTCCAGGATATGGGAGTCCGTCACACTGTCGATGCGGTCGAAGATATCTTCAACACTCAACAGCTTCCCGTCATGCAGGTATCCCCTGCCGCCACTGAGCATCACATTCACATTGTTGTCGAAAGCGATGGCAATCTGGCCGCGGTATTGTTTCCTGGCCTGTGAGAGTTGCAGGCTTCCGAGCCTGACCTGCCGGAGTTTGTTCAGTTCCTTCATCACCAGGTCGACAGCCTTTTGCGTAGAGCCGTTGTCGGTTCCCATATAGATGCCCCACACGCCGGTATCCGAGTATGGGAAGTAAAAGGAATCGATGCTGTAGGCATAACCGTACTTTTCGCGTATGCTCATATTGAGCCTTGAATTCATTCCGGGTCCGCCCAGGATGTTATTGAGCAGCCCGAAGGTTAACCGTCTCCCGTCGCTGCGTGCATAAGCCCTGTTACCGATGATGCTGTGGCTCTGGTAGGTCTGCCGCTGCTGTATTTCCCTGAAAGGGATGTATTCATCACTTTTTGTTCGCAGGGAAAGTGTTGAGGTGCCGTTTGAAACACCGAAATGATGTTCTAGATATTTCACAAGCCTTGAAAAGCCAATGGCACCTACTGAGCAGATCACCATATTGTCGCTGGCATACTGCCTGGCGAAAAAACCGGTAATGTCATCGCGGGTGAATGCCCTTACATCATCAGGTTCGCCCAGGATCGGCCTTCCCATGGGATGGCCGCGGAAGAGGGCGCTTTCAAATTCATCATAGATCAACTCCGATGGGTTGTCCCTGTAAGAGTTGATCTCCTCGATCACCACATCTTTCTCCTTGCCGATCTCCCGCTCGGGGAATACCGAATGGAAGATGATGTCTGCTATCAATTCCATGGCACGGGGGTACCATGTGTTCAGGAAGGAAGCATAAATGCTGGTATATTCCTTGGTGGTAAAGGCATTGAGTTCACCACCCACGCTTTCGAGCCTGTTGAGCACATGGAAGGCCTTACGCCTTCTGGTGCCCTTGAAGATCATATGCTCAATGAAGTGTGCCAGGCCGGCCTTCCCCTCGGGTTCATCCCGGGTCCCTGTATTGATGAACACACCAAGGTGGGCCACAGGGCTTGCGGAGGGGATATGCACAAGACGGATGCCGTTGGCGAGGGTATAATATTCAGGCTTCATGGGCATGAAGCAAAAGTAGTATTAAAAGCTTTGCTTTTTGAGATATGAGTATTGAGATGTGAGATTTGAGAACCTACAGCAATCAGAATAACACCCAAAGCACGAGGCTTAAAACCCAGAATTCAACACTGACCCCACGCGTTACCTATTTCAGGATCGCCTCGTCAGTGTATATCCAGAACAATGGCCGCGTGATCTTCTGACCGTTGATCGTTACCATCATCACAGGGCTCATGGCAAAGATCTTCTTATCCAGTTTCAGGGTCTTTTCGTCATACTTCCATTCTTCGAGGAACCGGATCATGCTGATATCTGCCGGGGTGATCTCGCTGATGATCAGCGTATCGTATTCGGGATACGGATCTACCGGGCGGACCAGGGTCTGGTGGATACTGTCGACCAGCAGGCTCCTGACCTGGTTCACCGACAGGGGTTCGTTGAAGTAGTCGTAAGCCTGCACATCACCCGAGAGCACACGCTCGAAGATATTGTTCAGCAGGGTCTCGCGGTCTGCACCGGCAATGTTGCCGATCCACCAGTCGTAGGAGGCATCGGTATTGACGATGGGTACGTCGTACTGGATCTTTTTGGTGATCAGGGTCCGGTTGTCTTCAGTTTTTTGGTTGCACATGGTAAAGACAAGGACAAGGCTGAGCGCCAGTAAAATCAGGTTTGCATTTTTCATGACGGTTATGATTTAAAAAATAACAGGATTCCGGAGGAAATATTGTGCCTGGTCGAATGTTTGGTGAATTGCCAGCCGGGTGCATTACCAACCCACCCCGGCCCTCCCTTCCAGAAGGGAGGGGGGACATTTCACAAAAAATGGTATTAATATAATAAAGGGCCTCACAGAGCACTATGAAATATCATGAAATAATTAATACATCGCGGCGGCTAAGAAGCCGACAAACCATACACGAAAAATTTCTTTGGTCATTTTTACGAAAAAGGAAATTATGCGGGAAAAAGTTTCTTCGACAGCACCCAATTATATATGAATCCAAAAGAAATAACCACTTCTTTTATATCCCTGATTTTTACTGCGCAGAGGAAAAACTGGTCATTGAACTGGATGGCCCGATTCATCGAAAACAAAAATCAAGGGATGAGAAACGTGATCTGATATTGAAATCTAAAGGACTAAAAATTATCAGGATCAAAAATGAGGAATTGGCCGATATTGATAAAGTACTCGTAAGAATTAAAGAAGAGTTCAGATGAAATTCTCCCTCCCTTCAGGAAGGGAGGGCCGGGGTGGGTTGTTCAGGATGTGGTCCCCGGCTTCATTACCATCCCTTTGTTCTTCTTACCGTCGATGGCGATCAGCAATGGATCATCAAATCTGACATGCCTGACAAAGTCATCTTCATAAATGGCTTCGCGGGCTTCCAGGAAACCAATATCATAGCTTCCCTCGTTGAAGAAGGGGTTGATGGTGAAGTATCCCACCCTGAAGGAGGTCAGGTTCTGGAAAAAGTGGGTCCCCTGGCTGGGATCGATATGATAGTCTTCCAGTCCGGATTCCACGATCAGCCTGGCAGCGGATATCTGCGGCCATTTAACGGGGATCCCGAGGTGCGGGTCAGCAGAGCCCCAGCGGCCAGGACCTACGAGGATATAGTTTTTGCCTTCGGCCAGGAAACGGTCATTGACCTGTCCGATCAGTTCAGCGATCTCGAGGGTGCGCGCCGAATCGAAACTTTCCGGCTTGATATAAACGATATCGCGGATATCCCGGATATAGCCGTTTCCAAGGGCCGAATTGCTGACCATGAGTGAATTCCGGGCATCAATCCCTTCAATATCAACATCCACGGTCTCGTCACTGTCGACGATTGGCCTGATCTGGAGCAGGTGGAAGATATGCGGTTCCCCTTTCACGGGGTTCACATCGACAGCAAACTCGATCTCGATGGGTTTACCCATCTCCCTCTGCCCGGTTTCGAGCACCACCCGCAGGATGTCGGCCAGTGGAAGGACATCATGGTTAAGAATAGCCGAAAAGGTGATCAGCCGCTTCCCTTCGGTGGCAGTGCCATCACGGATCATCTTGCTCTGGTAGTCATAGGTGGAGGCGACATACCTGATCGACTTATCCTTCTCTGCTTCTGACACTCTCAGCTTAAGCAGGTTAACAGCATCATCGATACATGGCTTGAAACTGTCGGCCATCAGGTCGAGGGCATAGAAGATGCGCTGGGTCTCGCGAAGGGCCAGCTCTGGCGTACTGGTCTGGAGCACCTTTTTGGGGTATTTGGGACTGAACCGCAGGGTCATGCCCCCATCCACGATATACTTCCCCAGGCCGAGGGCGATATTCACGATACCGTCTTCAGGCCTTTCGGGCTCGATGGGATAGAAGTTGATCGACCGCGCCACACCGGAGATCACAGGGTAGAACCTGTTGGCATATCTCCTGCCCACCACCTGCTGCAGCACGATGGCCATCTTCTCCTCGTCGATCACATTGGAGGTGGCGGCCATATAGGCTTTGCTGTCCTTATAGTATGCGGATGCATACACGCTTTTGATGGCTTCGGTAAGCATTTCCATCATTCTTCTCTCGTCCGACTCGAGGTTCGGGATCATATAGGTGTTGTAAATCCCTGCAAAGGGCTGGTAGTAAGAATCTTCGAGAAGGCTCGACGACCTTACCGCCAGTGGGTTCTTGAGGAAGGAGATCAGGGTATACAGATCTTCCTTGATCCTGAACGGCAGGCGTGCCTCAACGAATTTCTGCAGAATTTCGCCATCGGTAAGGTTCGACATGGCCACCTTGTAAAGGTCATTCTCTTCCATGAACTGGTCGAAGATGTCGGTACCCAGCACTACGGTTTTCGGGATTGATATCCTCACCCCTTCCCACCGGTCGTAAAAATGGTTTCGTTTGATCATGGAATCGAGGAATGCCAGTCCGCGGGCCTTTCCTCCAAGAGATCCTTCCCCAATGCGCGACAGGGAAAGATATTCATCGAAACTGTCGCGCCGGAACTCCGCGATCACGCCCCGGGCCTTGGTCATACGGTAATTCCCAATGGAATCGAAGAGATACTTCCTCACTTCGCTGAGGTCATCGAAATCGTCGAGGGTCACATCCCTGAAACGCTCGGCAAGGGGGAAGAGCGCACGTGCCCTCAGCCATTTCGAGATATGGTTCCGCGAAAGATGGTAAACCAGCGATTTGTCGGGGATCTTGTGGATCTTCCGCTGCAGGGTCTTGAGGTCCGGAGCGCGATCGATCTCCTCCATGGTATCGGGATCGATAAAAACAAAATCGCCGAAAGCGAAATATGCCGATATAAAATTTTTAAGTTCGATGGAGATGGTCTTGGACTGCTTGTTGATGAAACCCACCCTGAGTTCCTTGGCAACCTCTGCCGCACCGGCTTCCGACGATTGCAGCAGGATCGGCATCAGGTTGTCTTCTGCCTTGACCTTTTTTACAAGACGGAAACCGGCTTCCCTGTCGTGGACCCCCTTACGCAAGTAGGCGAGATCTGAAATGATCCCGAGCAGGTTGTTCTTGTATTTCTCATAAAAACCAAGCGCTTCCTCATAGGTCCTGGCCAGCAGTATCTTTGGGCGTCCGCGCATCCTCATCATCTGCTGGTGCTCGTTCAGTCCCTCGGTCATGAACTCCTGCGATTGCTTGAAGATGATCTTGTAAATGTGCGGCAGGTAGCTTGAATAGAACCTCACCGAATCCTCAACCAGGATGATGGTTTGCACGCCCACCTCATTCACATCATGCTCCACGTTCATCTTGTCCTCGATCAGCTTGATGATGGCCAGCAGGAGATCGGCATTGCCCAACCAGCTGAAGACGTAATCGATGGCGCCGAGGTCTTCCTGGTCGAGTTTCACCGAAACCTTGCGCGAGAAAGGGGTAAGCACCACAATGGGGATGTTGGGATACTTCTTTTTGATCTTCTTGGCGATGCCGAAAGTATCCTCGTCTTCGGCACTAAGCATGGTGATGACCAGATCGATATTCTCTTCCTCCAGCTCCCTGAAGGCTTTTTCTTCCTTGGTCACCTGGATGAATTGAGGCGGGTACCGAAGGTTGAGCGAAACGTATTCGTTGAAGATCTGCTCATCGATACGGCCATCCTCTTCGAGGATGAATGCATCATAGGCGCTGGAAATGAGCAGGACTTGGTAGATACGCTTTTTCATCAGCGTATCGAATGAAGTGTCGTGAAAAAAATGCTTCGATAGGTTGGTGCTGGGCCCGGCCATTTAATCTGATTGTGAATTATCCGGGACAAAGGTACGAATTAGGTTGTCAACCTTCAAAAGGTTGGCGGCCTAATTGGCAAGCTTATTAATTCTCCCTCAGCACATACTCATCATATTCCACCTCGAACCTCAGTTTATGCTTTGATTCCTCCTGGGCAAGAGCGGCAAAAAGCTCTTTAAGCACCGGATCATCAGCCCTTTGCGATAATGAAGTGTAGAGCCTGAAAGCAGCCTTTTCCTTGTTCATGGCCACGACCAGTGCCTCCTGGTATGACATGCCGGGCGTTGGCTTTACATTGACTGTATAATCGGCGATCTTAAGGTCGGCAACATTCTCGGGCGGCATGTTGGTCATGCCTGTTTCCTTCACCTCCATGAGTTTCGTCTTATGCCTGACCTCCTCTTGTGCAAATTCCTCGAATACAAGACGCATATCGTCGGAAGATGCCTGTCCGGCAAGTTCTGAATAGAAATCCACCGCTTTCTGTTCTTCCTCAATGGCAAAATCGAGTATGGTATCAAATGTTGTCAGATCTTTCATTTCCTGTTATTTATTTAAAGGCGTTGTTGAATTCATCATCAAAATACTTCACGATATGATCGCAGCCGTGATCGAACATATGGCAGTTGTTCGTTTCCCTGGTGGTCGCAAAGGCGTACTTCCCGTCGATATCTGTCCCGGGAAGCAGTTTTGTGATCTCTGCCATCACGGAATCCGGAGTGCTTTCCTGCTGAATGTCGAGGTGTTTCATCAGCATGGCCAGCTGTTCCAGTGTAGTCATCCCGTTTTCCGGCTCGAAACCGGCCTCAAAGTGCTGAATCACCTTTTGTGTGTTGGTGAAGGTACCACCCGACTCAAAGGGGAAGCTTGCCGGTAGCACCAGGTCGGCCTGGGCCGCGGTTCCGGTCATGAAATAGTCCATTACCACCACAAAATCGGCTACCGTAAGCCAGCCGGCCACCTTGACCTTGTCGTTGGTACACCCCAGCGGGTCTTCACCAAAGATGAACAGGTTCTTCAGCTTACCCTTTTCAAGCCTCTCGTACTGGCTGGCATTAACATCCGAAGGCAGTGATTTCACCTTCCAGAGTTTTTTCATGCCCGCCTGGAGTTTCTTGTCGAGGATATCAATGCCGCCTACTCCCAGCAAAGGGCAAATGCCCATATCGAAGATACCCTGAGCATTGTTCTTTTCCTTGATGCTCACCAGCCCGTTGGCCGTTTTCCCAAGCTTTCCGGTGATCATGGCAAGATTAAACAGCTCGCTGCAGGCATTTGAACACAGTTCTTTCTCGGAAAAGATGATCACGGCATTCAGCTCATTGTTGTATGCCTTGGCAAACTCGATAACACTGTCCATGAACTGCACCCCTGACTTTTCGATGAGATCGACGAAATTTTCTTTCAGCAGGTCTTCCCTGTATGCTGCAAAACCTTCACAAAGATCGCCGATGAAGAGCCCGTTATGGAAATTGTTGGCCACGAGGTAGTAGTTCACTGCCTTGATGAAATGGTAATATGACTTAACTTTCAGCGTCTTGCCGGCCTTGTGCTCCATGCTGCTCGGGTCATGAACAGTAACGAGCTCAACGGGGACATGATGCATCACCTTCGCATTGTTCACCATGAAGCCCAGGACGGGATTATCGCGGTTCAATTCCGCCCCGATCAGGTATATCCTGCTGGCGTCCTTTAACTGTGTAAAGGGGACGTTCGCCCTTGAATTGCCCGCATAACCCATCCCCCTGTTCAGGTAATGGAAAGATGTTACATTATTGGTCCCGGCACCGGCCCGGGCCAGCTTCTGGATCAGGTACAGCTCCTCATTGCTCAGCCGTGCACCGGCAAAGAAGGCATTGTCGTCGGGTGCGACGGACTTAATTTTCTCAGCCATGATGCTGAATGCCTCATCGAAACCGATCTCCTCGAACCGTCCGTTGATCTTCATCATGGGTTTTGTCAGGCGCGACTTGTCGTTCAGGTTTTTATAACCAAACTTGCCGTACTTGCAAAGGTTGCCGTTGGCATTCACACGGCCGTCGCGACCTTCGACACGCATCACGAAACCGCTTTTGTGTTCATAGTCGAGTTCACACCCGATGGAACAGAAGTTGCAGATGCCCTGTACTTTTTCGAGCCTTACCGGGCCGGGTTTGAATGGAACGTTCTCGGTTATCGCTCCGGTCGGACAGGTGCTGATACACATGCCACAGCTTTCACACATGGTATCCTGCAATGTGTTGCCCATGCTGGGGGCAACAAAGGTGTCGAAGCCCCTGTTGACCAGGCCAAGCGCATTGGCCCCGACCACATCGCGGCATATCCTGACGCAGCGGGCACACAGTACGCATTTGTTGTTGTCGATCTCGACAAAAGGATGCCGGAAATCAACCCCGTATTCCTTATATTCGCCCCTCACTCCTTCCTGGCGGGCCTGGTATTCGGTGGCATATTTTTTCAGGTCGCAGGTATACAGCTCCGTACATCCGCATTCCATGCAGCGCAGCGCTTCATGTCTAGCCACCTCCTCACTTTCATATCCCAGCTCCACCTCCTTGAAATTCTTTCTTTTCTTTGGGTCGAGGGTGGGCATTTCTTCCCGCTCCTGCTTGCTGTATTTCCCGGTATAATCTTCCTTAACCTGTGTCTTGAAGTTGTCGCGCCTGCTGAAGAATTCATAAGGGAAGGGACTGACCTCCTCACCACGAAGATAGAGGTCGCAGCTGTGGGCTGCGATCCTGGCCTGCCCGATGGCCTGGATCAGTGTGGCAGGGCCTGTTACGCTATCCCCGGCGGCAAATACGTTCTCGACACCGGTTTGCAAGGTTTTCGGATCGGCATCGATATCGCCCCAGCGATTCAGCTTGAGTTCACCCTTCTTCACGGCCTTGTTCATGTCGTCGGTGAAATCAACATCCGTCTTTTGCCCGATGGCGGCCAGCACAAAATCAACCTCCAGGTCGAATTCCGAACCCTGGATAGGCACGGGCCTTCTCCTCCCTGAAGCATCAGGTTCGCCCAGTTCCATTTTCAGGCAGGTGACCGACCTTACCTTGCCGTCCTTTGATTTGTTGATCTTCACCGGATTGGTGAGGAGCATGTATTCCACTCCTTCGAGTTTCGACTCATGGATTTCGATGGGGTTGGCAGGCATCTCATTTTCGGTACGCCGGTAGATGACAAATACCTTTTCGGCACCGCAACGCATCGAAGTACGGCAGCAGTCCATGGCGGTATTCCCACCGCCCACCACGGCAACTCTTTTGCCAGTGAAGTCGTATCGTTTCCCGGTCATCTCCATTTCCTTGAGGAAGTCGATCCCTGAAAAGACATGCTCGGCATCATCACCTTCCACCCCGATCATGGTCCCTTTCTGCGAACCTATGGCAAGTACCACGGCATCGTATTTCTTTTGCAGGTCAGCATATTTAAGGTTATCACCCAGGCGTTTCTTATAATGGATGCGTACACCCATTTCCGTGATGTTGTCAACCTCTTTCTGCAGGATATCGTTGGGCAGGCGATATTCAGGGATGCCGTACCTCAGCCATCCGCCCGCTTTGGGGCTGGCTTCGAAGATGTCGATATCGTGGCCTTCCTTCCGCAGGAAGAAGGCGGCAGAGAGGCCTCCCGGGCCGGCACCGATGATGGCAACCTTTTTGCCAGTTTCAGGCTTGACCTGAGGTCTCCATTTATTTTCCGATTCCAGGTCGTAATCCGACGCGAAGCGTTTCAGGTAGTCGATCCCGACAGGAGAAGTTTCATCAAGCAGGTTGCGGCGGCATGCCACCTCGCACGGGCGCACACATACACGGCCGCAAATGGCGGGCAGGGGATTCGTTTCCTTGATGAGTGCCACGGCATCGTGGTATTGTCCCTTTTCGATGTGCGAGATATACCCCTGGACATCAACACCTGCCGGACACGTTTGCTTGCATGGCCCGATACAGTCGGCATAATGATTGCTCAGGATCAGTTCGAGGGCGGTTTTCCTGGCTCCGGCGATCTTTTCGTTATGCGTTTCGATCCGCATCCCCTCCGATATCTTCGTGGAGCATGAAGGCTGGAGGCCCCTGAGACCTTCCACCTCCACCACACAAACATAACACGAGGTGTAGGGTTCAAGCCGGGGGTCGTTGCAAAGGGTAGGTATTTCGATCCCGTTTCGTTTGGCCAGTTGGAGGATGGTTTCCCCCTTGATACCGGGAACGATCTTTCCGTTCAGTATAACATTTACCTTTTCACTCATTATGCTGGTCCTTTGATTTTCGTTTATGATAAGATTATGGCGTCGAACTTGCATTTGGTGTAACACACACCGCACTTGATGCATTTTTCCTGGTCGATGAAGTGGACCTCCTTACGCTCGCCGCTGATGGCCTCTACCGGGCAATTTTTGGCACATACGGTACAGCCCGTGCACTTTTCGGCATCGACGGTATAGGTGAGCAGGTTGGTGCAGACGTGGGCCGGGCATTTTTTATCCCGGATATGGGCCTCATACTCATCCCTGAAGTATTTTATGGTGGTGAGCACCGGGTTGGGAGCTGTCTGCCCAAGGCCGCAAAGCGAGTTGTCCTTGATCTGGTAAGCCAGTTCCTCCAGCCTTTCGATGTCGCCCTCTTCACCTTTCCCTTCAGTGATCCTTGTAAGGATCTCCAGCATACGTTTGGTGCCTATGCGGCAGAAGGTACATTTCCCGCAGGATTCCTTCTGCGTGAAGTCGAGGAAGAATTTGGCCACGTCGATCATACAGGTAGTTTCGTCCATCACGACCATCCCGCCGGAACCCATGATGGCGCCGGTGGCATTCACCGAGTCATAATCGACGATGGTGTCGGCCAGGTGTGCCGGGATGCAGCCCCCCGAGGGTCCGCCCATCTGCACGGCCTTGAATTCCTTGTCATCCTGAATCCCTCCGCCAAGCTTGAAGATCACATCCCTGATGCTCATGCCCATGGGCACTTCCACCAGCCCTGAACGCTTTATCTTGCCGGCCAGGGCAAATACCTTGGTGCCCTTGCTCTTCTCCGTACCGTACCTGGCATATTCGGAAGCCCCGTGCTGGATGATCCAGGGAATGTTGGCAAAGGTTTCCACGTTATTGATGTTGGTGGGCTTCTTCCACAATCCTGAAGCAGCCGGGAAGGGCGGACGCTTGCGTGGCATGCCGCGCTGGCCCTCTACCGAGGCGATCAGTGCGGTTTCCTCCCCGCACACAAATGCCCCGGCACCCTCCTTGATATAGATGTCGAAGTTGAAGCCCTCGATCCCGAGGATGTTCTTCCCCAGGTAGCCCTTTTCGCGGGCCTGCCCGATGGCAATGCGAAGGCGTTTGATGGCCAGCGGGTACTCGGCACGGCAATAGATCACCCCGCCGGTAGCCTCGATGGCGTATGCCCCGATGATCATCCCTTCGAGCACCGAGTGGGGATCGCCCTCCAGCACGGAACGGTCCATGAAAGCACCGGGATCGCCCTCGTCGGCATTACAGATGATATATTTTTCATCGGCTTTGTTGTTGTTCGCAAATTTCCATTTCAACCCTGTCGGGAAGCCCCCGCCCCCTCGGCCGCGCAGGCCCGAAGCGATGACTTCCTGGATCACATCGAGCCTCGACATGCCATGTCCCGCGATCTTGCGGATGGCACGGTATCCGTCCCTGGCCTCGTATTCCTCTATACTCTCCGGATCGATATACCCGCAGTTACGGAGGGCGATCTTCACCTGGTCGTTGGTATATTCGTTGTCGACGGTCTCGAAGAGGTCCGACTGCACCACGAATTCCTTCACGGGATTCTGCTGCCCGACATGCTTATCGATCACCTCAATGATGCGCTCTTCGTCGATATCGCCGTAAAGGTACCTTCCCGAATCGTCGATGATCTCGACCAGCGGCTCCCGGTAACACATACCGATACACGAGGTCTTTTTCAATTCGAAGGTGAGGTTCTCCGCTTTTTTGATGGCCGCTATCTTGTCGTACACTTTTCCCGCTCCGGCAGCGATGCCGCAACTTCCGAGACCAACGATTACTTTTGTTTCCATATTATTGTTTCAAAAGTGTTGTCAAATCAATTGTTTTCACTGATCCTGATGTTCTTTACGATCTTCACAGCCTGGGCACCTGTAAGCTTGCCGTAGGTTTCGTTGCCGATCATCATGACCGGTGCCAGGGAGCAGCAACCCAGGCATGCTACCGACTCGAGGGTGAAGAGCCCGTCTTCCGTGGTTCCGCCGTCGTCCACTTTGAGGGCCTCCTTCAGGGAAGTTGTGATCGATTTGGCATTCTGGACATGGCAGGCTGTGCCGTGGCAAACCTTTATGATATGCTTTCCAACAGGTTTCAGCCTGAACTGCGCATAAAAGGTGGCTACCCCGTACATCTCGCTGAGGGGTATCCCGGTTTCGGCCGAAAGTTTTTCAAAAGCTTCGCGCGGGATATAACCGTAGATATCCTGCGCCCCCTGGAGCAGGGGAATGAGATTTCCTTTCTGGTTTTTATACTTATCGATCAGGGGGTTGAGCAACCCGGTATCGACCGCAGCCTGCTCGTCGGTTTCCCGCTTCACATCTATTCTTTCAATCCGCATTTTATAAAGGTTTTAAGGCGCTGACAAATTTATAAAATGTTTCATGCCAGCCCTTTAAACCCCATAATTTATATATGGTCTAAATTGCCCCGAATAAGGAATATATGTGACTGATAATGAAGATAATGAATTGATATAAAACTTGGTCTGCAAAACAGAAGGCAGGGGAATTGAAAATATTGTCAGATATATGTCAAATGGCTTCGACCTGACCTCACAGGTCGGGCGACCTGTGAGGTCGGCAGGTCAGTCCGCTTTCCACTTTATCGTGCATCCGACAGCCCGGGTATAATTCACTGCGGGATCGTTGCCGCTGAGGAGGGCGTTCAGGGCATCCTCAACATATTTCTCGCTGGCTTCGGCAGCACTCTTGCTGTTGTTGTCGATGGCCCCGATGTATTTTACGATCAGGTCACCTTCATCCATGGAGAGGATAAAAACGTGCGGTGTCCGGGTGGCCCCGTACGCCCTGGCTACATCCTGGGTCTCATCAAAAAGATACGGGAAGGTGAAACCCTTTTCCCTTGCCCTCACCTGCATCAGCGGGTAGCTGTCCTCGGGCTGTACGGCCGGGTCGTTCGGGTTGATGGCAATGACCGGGAACCCCTTGTCCCTGTAATTAGCGTCGAGGGCGATGATGCGGTCCTCATAAAGCTTTGAATAAGGACAGTGGTTACAGGTAAAGATCACGATGAAACCTTTGGCCTCGGGATAATCGGTCAGTGAAACCATTTTGCCGTCGACATTTTTGAGGGTGAAGTCGCCGGCCTTGTCGCCCACCTCATACCCGCCGGCAAAGGCCATGGAGGAGGTGATGATCATGGAAAGGAAAAATATTACTGTAGTTTTCATATTATCAAGGTTTTAATAGTTCGTCAATTTCATTTGAAAGTTCCTCATAGGTGAAGGCCTGGTTCATGAACTTGCGCTTTTTCATCTTGAAAAACAGCGTTGCCGGTATGGCTCCTTCCCAGGAGGGATCGATCTCGGGTATCCAGCTGTTGGCATCGGGGTCATCAAGCACGATCACCTCAGGCCGCAGCTCTTTTTCCAGGATGAAGGGGATCAGCACATCCTCAACATTTTCGGTAAAATCGAGGCTGACCAGCACGATGCGTACCGGCATACCGGCATAGGCCGAGTCTGCCATGTTGAAGTAAGGCATTTCCTTCACGCAGGGCTGGCACCAGGTAGCCCAGAAGTTAAACACATAGAGGGTATCGTTGTAATAATCCAGCATGGGGCTGAAGCCCTCAAAATCATACACCGGAACACTCACCCCCTGCGCATTGATCACCTCAAGGGCGGTGGGTTTCTTTTCGGTATAGACAGGGTCGTCGTTACTGGAGCATGAAATGACGAACGCCATTCCCGCCAGGAGAAGTAAAATACCTATGGCCCGGTGTATTTTCATGCCTGAAGCTGTTTTCAGGAAACAAGTTGTAAGGGCAAAATGTTCAGGAAGGGGGTCAGGCGCCCATGCGATTTACCCTTGAACATCGACAAACAAGAATTGCCGGAGCTCACCTGGCTCTGCTACAGGTTGGTTGAAAGCCTGGCTGCTATTTAACGGTCTTCTTCTTCGGGGCAGGTTTTTTCTTTTTTTCACGTATGGCAGTCAGTCGCTCATGCATGGCATTTGCAGCTATCCTTCCGGCACCCATGGCCTGGATCACCGTAGCCGAACCTGTAACGATATCGCCGCCCGCATAGACGAAAGCCTTTGTAGTTTCATTGCTTTCGGGATCTGTTTTGATATAGCCCCATTTGTTGAGTTCCATATCGGGGGTTGAGTTGAAGATGATGGGATTGGGGCCATTGCCGATAGCCACGATGGCCATGTCGCATTCAATCGTAAAGTTCGAATCCTGTATGGGGATAGGGCGTCTCCGCCCTGAGGCGTCCGGCTCGCCCAGTTCCATCCTGATACATTCAACCGCCTTTACCTTGTTATTGTCGGTACCGATGTACCTGACAGGGTTGGTCAGCAGTTTGAATCTGATCCCTTCCTCTTCAGCATGGTGTACCTCCTCTGCCCTGGCGGGAAGTTCATGCCGTGAGCGGCGGTACACGATGGTCACTTCATCGGCCCCCGATCGTGCAGCGGTACGTGCGCAGTCCATGGCCACATTGCCGCCACCGACCACCACCACCTTGTGCCCTTTAGGCATGGGAGTGTCGTATTCAGGGAAGCGGTAGGCCTTCATCAGGTTCATCCGGGTGAGATATTCATTGGCTGAAAAGACGCTACCCAGGCTTTCGCCCTCAAGTCCCATGAACAAGGGAAATCCTGCTCCTACACCTACAAAGACGGCATCGAAATGTTCGAGCAATTCATCAACGGTGAGGATATTGCCGATCACGTGGTTGAGCTCGAAGCGAACACCCATTTGCTTCAGGTACTCGATCTCGAACTGCACGATGGATTTGGGCAGCCTGAACTCGGGGATGCCATAGGTAAGCACGCCTCCCGTTTCATGAAGGGCCTCATAAACCGTAACGCTGTAACCCAGTTGCCGCATGTCGGCAGCCACTGTGAGACCTCCCGGGCCCGAACCCACCACTGCGATCTTTTGGCCTGTATTCTCTGTGATGGTCGGAACATTTACCAGGTCCATCTTACGTTCATAATCGGCAACAAAACGTTCAAGCCTTCCGATAGCCACAGGCTGGTCCTTATGGCCCAGCACGCATTTCGATTCGCACTGGCTCTCCTGGGGGCAGACCCGGCCGCAGATGGCGGGAAAAACATTCCTTTCCTTGATCTTCTTGGCCGCATCATTGAATTTCTCTTCGGCCACGAGTGCAATGAACGAAGGGATGTCGACATTTACCGGGCAACCCTCAACACACATAGGCTTTTTACACTGCAGGCACCGGCCCGCCTCCAGCAGGGCCAGTTCGGAGGTATAACCGTATGGCACTTCCTGCCAGTTGTGCACGCGAAGGGTCTGATCCTGCTCAGGCATCTCCTGCCTCGGGATCTTCAGCTTGATATGCCGCTCGTCGCGTTTGCTCAGCCCATGCCATTCACAACCATATTTGGAACAGAGGAAAAACGGGATGAGCCGTGAAGCTGCCGACACGATCACCTCGGCAACCGGAGAACCACATTCTCCACATGGCATATCCTTATGGATCAAACTTTTGCCACAATGCGGGCATTTGATATCATCGACAGTATCACCCAGGATAATCTCAGTGGAGGCCTCCACCTCAAAAACGTCGAGATAGGGACTGAGGACCAGGTCGATGTCTTCGTTTTTATATACCGCTTTAAAATTGATCTGCTTACGGTCCTTTTTTTCAACATTGAAACTCTCGTGGCAATGCGGACAGTAAGTATTAAGATAGGTCTTAAATTTTAGGTATTTAACATCCTGGTCTAACATGGCAAATGCTTTATGATATTACCTGATCGAGAAAAGCAGTGAGTCTTTCTCTTCTTTCAGATAAAGTGAATTCCTGTTGATCAATTCTTCGAAATCAACTTCGAAGCCATTGAAATCGGGGCCATCGACGCAACAGAACTGGGCCTTGTCGCCGACTTTAACCCTGCAGCCGCCACACATTCCCGTACCGTCGATCATGATGGGGTTCAGGCTGACCATGGTGGGCATCTTGTACTTTTTTGTCAGTTTCACCACATTCTGCATCATTATGATGGGCCCGATGGCATACACAAGCTTGATGTCGTAGCGTTCGTCGAGGTACTTTTTCAGCGGATCCGTAACGAATCCCCTTTCACCATAGCTGCCGTCGTCGGTCGTGACCACCAGTTCATCGCTGATCTGCTTCATCTCATTCTCCAGGATAAGCATTTCCCTGTCGCGGGCACCGACGATGCTGATCACGAAATTGCCGGCTTCCTTAAAGGCTTTGGCCACGTGGTGGAGGATGGCTACACCTGTCCCGCCGCCCACCATCACCACGGTTCCCACCTTTTCGACATGAGCCGGTTTCCCGAGGGGGCCTACCACGTCCCTGATCAGGTCGCCCTCGTTAAGCGAGCGCATCAAGGCCGTAGTCTTACCGACCACCTGGAAGATGATGGTAATGATGCCGGCAAATTCGTCCTTATCCGCAACAGTAAGGGGAATACGCTCACCGGTTTCGTTCACCCTCAGGATAATAAATTGCCCGGCTTTGACCTTTTTGGCGATCTTCGGGGCACTCAGGTCGAAACGTATGATCGTTCCCCTGGCCATTTCCTGTTTTCTGACGATCTGGAACATAAGAACAAGATTTCGTTATACCATGCTCACCATTCAAGGCTGTCCTGCAAACGGATATCGTAATAATCATCGTCGCTGAGCCCGTGCCAGCGGCAACCCTTTTTGGTACAGATATAAAAATCGATCAGTTTGGTGCGGGCACTGACCTCTATCTTGACGACATCGGAACCACATTTGCCACATGACTTTTGTTCAGGGATAAGGCTTTTTCCACAATGCCAGCAACGCACATCCTTTAATGCCTTGTCCTCTTCGAGAAAGATGGTCGACTTGCTGGTGAATACATTGAGGTACGGGCTTAATAAAAGGAAACCCTCCTCCCCGTTGTGTATTTTCAGCTTCAGCATATTTTCCTCGATCAGGCTCTTGTGGCAATGCGGGCAATAGGAATTCAGATAAGTGCCCGATTCAAGGATCTCCTTTTCCTCATCAACGGGTTGTTCCGCCCTGACCCTGTCCCTGTCGGGCCTGAAACTGTCTTTTCCGGCAAGCCCGTATTCCTGGTATAATTTCCTGAGGGCCACGGAGAGATCTTCGAACTCGACGAAGTGGTTCTTGCATCCGCTCCTCGAGCAGATGGTCACCTTCCCACCCATATCCAGGTAAAAAGGTACCATGGGGGCCCTGCAACTCAGGCACTCGACATCCGAGGTAATCTCTGCGCTGCAGTGCGGGCAGTAAAATTCTGCCACCTCACCCTTCGGCATCTCGATATTGGTCGTGTAATTATAACTGCCATAGATCGAACTCAGGCGTATCTCACCGCTTTTCCCTGCCATTTTTACATTCAGGTAAATGCTGGGTTCGTTGTCCACCAGGTGTTCACTATCCATCAGCGATTTCCCGCAAACAGGACATTTAAGTTTGAGAGAGATCAGTTCGTAGCTCATGTTTTTGATTTTAATATTGTTACGGTTCCGTTAATTTATAACACAATGATAAAAAAATTACCGCAGCCCACCTATTAAATTCATCGGGGTTTCGGCACTAACTTTAGCGTTTTCCTGGCATAGGGCATCTTAGGATTTGAGTTACAAACAATTATCCTACATCCAGGTTATCTATTTAAATTTGTTTTAAATAAATGACGCATCTATTCCGTGGTGATCACCGAAATACGTTTCTTACCGTCCATCCTCACCTTGAGGGGTTTCGGGAAGCGCACATGCCTTACAAATGCAGTTTCCCCGACAAGTTCTTGCTTTTCCAGCATTTCATAACGGATATAACTTTTCGAGAATTCGGGCTGCACCGTGAAATATCCCACATTCATGGAGGTCACGTTATGGAAAAAATGTGAGCCCGATGAGGCATCGAGCGGGAAATCCTCCAGGCTGGTCTCGATGATCACACCGGCATTGGAGATCTGCGGCCATGCAACGGGAATGCCGATCCACCGGTCGCGGGTACCCCAACGCCCGGGACCGATCAGGACATATTTCCTGTTTTCGGCCACCAGGGCTGTATTGATCTTATCCACTTCCTTCGCGATCTGTTCCGTCTTCGATTTGTCGAAGGCCTGGGGATTGACATAGACCACATCACTGATGTCCTCGATGATACCATTGCCCATGCCCTTTTCCGAAAACAGGAGGATATGGTCCTTTTTGATCTTGTCGAGGTTCACATTGTAATCGGAAGCACTCCCGAGCAAAGGCTTTATTTGCAGCAGATAGAAAGATGCCAGACCGCTCCTGTCCTTGTTCAGGTCGATGGCAAATTCGATCTCCACCGGTGACCCGAGTGCTTCCTTCACCACATCAAGCACCACCTCTATGGTCTTTGCCAGCGGGATATACCCGTACTTGAGGATATTGGCAAAATTAACGATGCGCGGGCCCTGATGCGTCAGCCCCGGGATGATCTGGTTGTTGTCCGGGTTGAATACCGATGCACAATGTTTCAAGGTACCGTGTTGCTCGGCATCATCGATGTCGAGCCTGGCAAGGCCTGCCGTATCGCCTTCGAGCAGGTTTGGCTCGGTCTTCTCCATATCCACGGCAAAGAACTGTACCTGCGAATTCTTGAACTGGTCCTTGGGACTGTTGATATCGATCTCGGGATACTTCGGAGAGAAACGGTATGCCTTCTCCCCTTCCACCACGTATTTGCCAAGGCCTATCGCTGCCACCACGAAGCCTTCCTCGGGCTGCATGTGCGAAACCGGGTAATAATTATAAGATTGGGCCACCCCGCTGATATGAGGGTAAAAATAACGCCCGTAATGATTGCCTACCACTTCCTGGATCACAACGGCCATCTTTTCCTCCTCGATCTTATAGTTTATGGCCTTGACATAACCCCTGGCCGTTTCGGAATATACGCTCGCATAAACAAGCCTGATCGCGTCCATCACCTGCTCAAGCCGAACCCTGGGGTCAGGATGACTGTTGGGCAGGATGTAGGTCTCGAAAATCCCGGCAAAGGGTTGTACGAGGGAATCCTCGAACAACCCCGACGATCGAATCGCCAGGGGTTTACGGATATCTTCCAGAACGATCTTCAGCCTTTTCACCAGGGTATCGGTGAGGGGTGCCCTGAGAAACTCCTTCTTGACAACGGTATAATCCATCTCGTTGAGCACCAGATCGTAAAGCTTGTTGCGCCCCATGAAATATTCAAACTCCTCCGTGCCGACCAGCAGGGTTTTGGGCGCTTTAACATGGATATCGGGCACATACTGGCTGAACTCATAATTGTAGATCAGCGTGTTGATAAAAGCGATGCCACGGCCCTTCCCCCCGAGTGATCCTTCCATGAGGGAAACGATATTGGATTCGTCGGAGATGGCTGATTTGTCGAAAGGAATGATCTTGCCCCTGTCCTGCTCGTTCCTGAATTTCGTGATGATCTCAAGCATGTATTCGCGTACCTTCTGCGGGCTGCTGAAATCACTTACCTTATGCGGATTGAGGATCTTTGCAGCCTGCACTTCACCCCTTGCCATGAGCCACAGTGAAAAATGGTCTTTTTTGGCATGATGCAGCAGCGACTCATCAGGGATGGTCTGCAACTGTTTTTCAAATTCCTTCAGCGACCTGGCCACCCCGAAGATCTTGCCCTTCTCGTTCCTGTAGACGAAATTCCCGAATCCCAGGTAGTGCGTGATAAAACTCCTGAAATCCTGCGACAGGGTTTCCGAGTTCTTGTTGATGAAAGTCGCTTTCAGCTTGTAAGTTTTCTCGAGCACCGACTCATCGGAGGATTGTATGATCGTGGGAAGGTCCTTAATGGCTTTGCGGGCATATTTCACCAGTTCGAGGCCAGCATCCTCGTCCTCTTCCCCATTCCTCGGGAACTTAACGTCGGTGATAAGACAGAGCAGGTAATCCCTGTAATTGTCGATCACCTCTTTGGCCTCCTCAAAGGTTGAAGCCAGCAGTATCTTAGGCCTGGCCCTGAGTTTCAGTACCTTGTAAAGTTCGTCCGTACTTACATCGTCGATGATCCTTTTGGTCTGTTCGAGCACGATATTATAGAGCATGGGCAGGTACCGGGAGTAGTACTGGGGCGAATCCTCAACCAGGAGGATCACCCTGACCATTCCTACGCTGGTGTCGTTCTCTGCATTGATCTTGTCCTCCACGTGCTTGATCATGGCAAAGAACACCTTCGACTCGCCGTTCCAGACGAAGACCTTATCGATATGTTGCGTGGACGCCTTGCGTTTCATCACGTATTCGATGTCGCTGTTGTTGTTGAGCAACAGGAAGACGGGTATATAGGGATATTCGTTCTTGATCTGGCAGCTCAGGGCCATGGGCGATTTCTTGTCGGCTCCCATCATGAGGATCACCAGGTCGAAATGCCTTGTCCGCAATTGCTCCATGGCTTCCTGTTCATTGGAAACCCCGGTGATCCTGGGGACGGAAGTCAGGTTCAGCTGGTGATATTCTCCCAGGACGTGTTCGGAGAACCGGCCTTCCTTTTCGATGCTGTAGGCATCGTACAGGGTGGCCACCAGCAGGATCTCCTTCACCTTGAAAGGCATCAGGTCGTGGTATATGTCACGGTCGTAATTACTCTTGTTGAGAAATTTCTGAAGCAGCTGCCTGCTGTGGACCAGAGGCGTTGTTACCGATTTGCGGGTATTGCCCTCGAGGATACGGTCGCGCTCCTTGCTGAGCAGGCTCTTGCCCTTGATGCTGTTCAGGTAGCCTGTGATCAGCCCCGCCAGGTTGTTGATCAGGTGCCTTTCTTCCTTCATGAAAGGGCCTTCGTCAAGTTCGGGGAACTCACGCAGGTAATAGACCTCGATGTTCCCCTTGATGCCGTCGATGGTTTCGAACGACTGCTTCTGCACCCAGCTGGTGGGTACAAAATTCCGGCTGGTAAATTCCAGGTCGCCAAAAGTGATCCGCGAAGCAGTATATTCAGGGTACTGCCATGCAGGAGGAAGGATATCGACCAGTTTGCCAAGAGTTTCTTCTATGCTTTTCCCTTCTGTTAGGATCTGTGTGGTCTGGTTGATGGCGGCCAGTTCCTTGAGCCGTTCGTGGGCTTCGGCCTGTAGTCTTTTAAGATCTTTATCCTGCTTGCTGTGCTCTTCCATGGGCTTCTGATAGGTCATGTTTATCCTGTCGTAAAGTTACGAATTCCCTGTGAATGGAAGGTGTTAAGGTACAATGTTATTTAGAATCAAAATAATATGTGTTTCTTGCTTTACTTGTTTTTTTTTAAGTAATATTGTGATCATTTTCACAAAAATCAATTTTTCGACAACCAAACACATCGTTAAGTTATGACAAACAACGCGTATGAGCCATTAGTTAAGGAGTTCATGGCCAAGATCATAGCCAGGAACCCCGGCGAAGTTGAATTTCACCAGGCCGTTGAGGAGGTGGTCACCTCCATCATCCCCTACGTGGAAGAAAACCCGAAATACAAGGCTGCTAAGATCCTTGAAAGGTTGGCCGAACCTGAAAGGGTGATCTTGTTCAGGGTACCATGGAAGGACGACAAGGGTGAGGTCCAGATCAACAAAGGCTACAGAATCGAGATGAACAGCGCCATCGGGCCTTATAAGGGTGGCCTTCGTTTTCACCCCACCGTGAACCTGGGCGTGCTCAAATTCCTGGCCTATGAGCAGGTGTTCAAGAACAGCCTGACTACGCTGCCCATGGGCGGTGGTAAAGGTGGTTCCGATTTCGACCCCAAGGGGAAATCAGACAATGAAGTAATGGCTTTCTGCCAGAGTTTCATGACGGAACTTTTCAGGCATATAGGCCCGAATACGGATGTTCCGGCCGGTGATATCGGTGTTGGTGGCAGGGAAATTGGATATCTTTTCGGCCAGTACAAAAGGCTGAAGAATGAATTTACCGGCGTGCTTACCGGCAAGGGGCGCGAATGGGGCGGAAGCCTTATTCGGCCTGAAGCTACGGGCTACGGGCAGGTATATTTTGCCGAGGAAATGCTTAAAATGCGTGGCGACAGTCTGAAAGGCAAGATCTGTACGGTTTCCGGATCAGGAAATGTTGCCCAATATGCCACCGAAAAGGCAACACAATTCGGGGCAAAGGTCGTGACCCTTTCCGATTCATCAGGTTTCATTTACGATCCCAATGGTATCGATGCCGAAAAGCTGGCATACGTGATGAACCTGAAGAATGTGAAACGCGGGCGCATCAAGGAATACGCCGACAAATACGGCTGCGAATACTATGAAGGCAAGCGCCCCTGGGGCATCAAGTGCGACGTAGCCCTTCCCGCTGCCACCCAGAACGAGGTCGACGAGGATGATGCCAAGACCCTGATCGCCAACGGCTGTATCCTGGTTTCTGAAGGCGCCAACATGCCTTCCACACCGGAAGCCATCGAGGTTTACCAGAATGCCAAGATCATGTACGGCCCGGGCAAGGCTGCCAATGCAGGCGGCGTTGCCACCTCAGGTCTTGAAATGAGCCAGAACTCACTGCGCCTTTCCTGGACAAGGGAAGAGGTCGACGCCAGGCTCCACCAGATCATGAAGGATATCCACGCCACCTGTCTCAAATACGGACCAAGGGAAGGCGATTACATCGACTATGTTACGGGTGCCAATATCGGAGGCTTCGTTAAGGTTGCCGACGCCATGCTGGCCCAGGGGGTCGTATAGCGGTACCCTTAAATCTTATTATGATCCCGCTTCATCAGAGGCGGGATCTTTTATTATGGCAAAAAGGTAAGCGTTGAAGAAAGCATAGAACACCACGCCGGCCTGTGTTTCGAGCATCGACTCAAAGAGGAAATTGAACCCGGCAAGGATGAGGAATGCAAGGTAAAGGTAATGCCGGTGCTCCATGCTGTACAATAATGGCAGCACCAGGCAGAGCATCAGCACGATGAGCCCGATGACGCCGATCGCGATCATGGTCTGCAGGTACTGGTTATGGGCATTCAGCTCCAGGGCCAGGGCATTGGCCATTCCCTTTTCACGGTACTTCTGAAGCATGTTGGCTTTCACGTCGCCGGTGCCCACGCCACCCAGGAAATGTTCGTTGGTGATCTCGAAGGAATACCACCATATCATGATGCGTTCGCCTGAGCTGTTGGCGATCTCATCAGCAGCGACATCGGCCCGCTGCAGGGCGTCGCGCGTCTGCTCGAAACGCGCCGAAGAGGCAGGAAAAAGCATCAGTAGTATGAGGAATCCGGCAGTCATTGCCATACCGGATAAAAGGCCTTTCACCGGCTTTCGTTCGGCAAGGATCAGGTAGGCGGCAAATAGGGCGATGATGAATGCAAGGCCCAGTATCCCTGCCTTGGAACTCAGCATGACCACAAAAAACCCGAACATCATGACAAGCAATATGGCAAGTCCCTGTCTGATGCGGCCGATAATAAATCCCCTGTATAGAAAATATAATAATATGGCGATGGCAAAACTGGTATACATCGACAGGTAAGAAGGATGGATAAGCACCGAAAGCCGGTTATAATAGAAAGCCGTCAGCGAACCACTTTTGATGTAATCCGAAAGGGCCACGCCGTAGCACAGGAGCATCGAAGCAAAGACACCGAAAACAAATGCCCAGAGTACCCCACGGGCCCTCACCGGAGTGAACACTTCCGGCAGTAAACTGCTGAACACCACAGGGAAAATAAACAGCGATAGTTTCACCTCCAGGTCAAAAAACCCGACACCCAGGTTTTCCGTATATAGCAATCCTATGGCATAGACAACATAAAGGGAGGCGAAAAGCAGAGTGTAGCGCCTGTGCCTTGAATTAACCACTCGTTTGATCTTTGCCATGAAATCACCCTCGAGGAACCAGGTGACCACGATCAGGGCAATGGCATAAGGGATCACTTTCCTGTAAATGGGAAGGAGGAAGGCAAGGGCGATCAGTTCGTACTGGTAAAGCCGGGCGATATATTTATTGCTGAGGAACAAGATCTTATCGTTCAATATTGGTAAGTACCTGATAAAAGTCGTCGGTGATGACGTCGCGGTCGAATTTCTCCTCCACGTAGCTCCTGGCATTTTCACCCATCTGCAAAAGCATTTGCCTGTCGCGGTATAAAAGTAATATCTTTTCCGATAGATCGAGGTCGTTTTCAGGTTCAAAGGCCAGGCCGCATTTCCCGTCATCGATAAAGAGTTGCTTCGCTTCACCTTCCACGCCGAGCAATACGGGCTTCTTCATGGCCAGGCTCTCAAAGATCTTCGAAGGGATGGCCCCCCTGAACAGGTCGAGTTTCCTGAGGGGGATCACTGAAACATCAATGGTATTCAAAATGACCGGGACCTTCGATTTTATAACGGTATCGAAGAAACTTACATTTTTCAGCGCCAGCCTGTCCCTTTCATTGATCAGCCATTCCCTCCGGGGTCCATTGCCCATGATCACGAAGCTGATATCCTTATGTTCCCTCAGCCTGTGGGCCGCCCTGAGGATGACCTCCAGTCCCTGGGCATGCCCCAGTATACCGCCATAGAAGATGATGAAATCCTCATCCCTGTAACCATGATCATTACGCCAGTTCCCTCTTATCCGCCCGGGTTCGTAAAGCCGGAGGTTGGCCCCGTTGGGAAGCCAGTAAACCTTTTTTGCCGGAAACCGCCCTGAAATGTTATCGACAATGCCCCGTGTCTGGCCGGTCACAAGCAGGGCTTTACGGTACAAAAACTCTTCGAGCCGGGTGCTGAGGCCCAGCAGGAAGCGTGACCTGATTAGTCCCAGTTTTTCGGCACTTTCGGGCCAGAGGTCCGAAACATTGAACACAAATCCGGCCCGTTTGACCTTCGACAGCAGGTAGGCTGAAATACCCAGAAAAAGCGGAGGCGATTCGCACATAATGAGGTCACATTTGCCTGTTCGGAACCAACCGGCAAAAAAAGATGTAAACACCAAAGAAAAATAATTGAGCAGCCGGATGAAGATCGACCTGCTGCTTCCGGCAAAGATCCAGGAGCGGTAAACCGTGATCCCGTCGATCTCCTCCTTCATGCGGCACCTGCCACGGTAACCGTCATAAACCCTCATTTGCGGGTAATTGGGCATGGCTGTTAGCACGCTCACCCCGACCCCGTTAGCCTTTAGCCTGATGGCAAGCTCATGCAGCCGGTTTTGTGCTGCACCGGTCTCCGGCGGGTAGTACTGTGTAACGATGAGGAGTTTCAAAGCTTTAAGGTTCATCCCCGGGGGGAAGGTGCGCTATTCCCTGTTCTGCAGATAAGATGCATTGCGAAGCACCTTGTCGAAAACAAAATACTGTATCAGCACGAAGTCCTTTCCGTCGTTGATAAAGGCATACAGCCTGTCGAGATCGAACGGTTCAAGCCCTACCCCGTCCTCCTCGTACAACTCGCTGATACCGCCCTTGCGAAAGGTCTTTACCACAAACTCATCGCCATCGGTTTCCCTGAGGGTGATGATATGGGCCACAGGACCCGAAGCGATCGAATCGATATATTCAGGTTCGAGCTTGTTGTTCAGCATGGATTCAAAGCGGATGTCCTTGAAGGCCGTAACAAACTGGAGCATGCGCAGCGTGTCGTAAGGTTTTTGCTGCTGGTCGTAAAGGGTGGTAAACGAAAAGTGGCCTTCATCGTCTGATTCAACGATGAACGATTCTTCGGGCTCTTCAAAGAATTCGATCTTCACCGAGCGAAAGTCCTGGAGCGGTGTACGGAATATCGTATGGTCGCGCCAGTCGTCCACATCCGTCGAATAGCGCGGATAGATATAACCCCTCAGGCTCGGCAGGAAAACCACATAGGGCTGTTCGGCGCCTTCCATGAGCATATAGTTCCCCATGTTGTCCTGTGTGGCATCGCCCACATAATAGGTCCTGGTCAGCTTTTCGTGCGGGAAGAGCTTTATGCGGTCGAAAAGGTTGATGCGGTATTTTTCCTGGTAGATCTCCACCTTGCGGGAAATGGTGGCCATCCTCCTGATCACATTGTCTCTGGCTGCCAGGGGTACCGGATACCTCACCGTGAGATCCTTCATGGTCCGCAACAGCATGGTCACATTATAGTTGTGCGCGGGCTTTTCACCGTTGAGGGTCCATTTTCCAACATCCTCCCTGGTGAGTTCCACGGTACGGTTGTTCATATCGGCCATGAAGATCCTGGTTACCGAAGCGGTATCTTCAATGGCAAATCCGCTTTCGGAATCATCGAGGGTGGTGTAGCGGCGGTTGATGTAAAACAACACGCCGATGATCACGATCACTATGGTTATGATGAGCAGGGATCTGTTTCTTTTCATGGGCTATGATCTGGTTTTTACGGTGAATCTTCGCTTTCTGAAAAGGATATAGATCAACCCGAAGATGATGACCATCAGCGGGGGCACGGCCACATTGATCAGTTTCCATTTCAGATCGTTATTCTTGAGGTATTGATTGTCGAGCAGGCGGAGTTTTAGGTCTCTCGACCGGATCGTGATCAGCTCCGACCCTTCTGTAAGGTAATCGATGGCATTGAGGATGAATTTTTTGTTTCCGAAGCTTTGTTCCGTATACTGGTCGAAGCCCAGCGGCAGCGGGTACCCCCTGGAGTAATGAAGCTGGTTCCTGATCACATCGGCATCGGACACCACGATCATGGCTGTGGGCCGGCTCATATCTGTATAGCCGATCTCTTTCGCCCCGGAGAGGGAAGGGGGTATGCGGTTGCGGTATAGCGAGGGGAATTGTCCTTCGAGCAATACGGCTACCGGCAAATACTGCTCATTGTAAAGCCGCTGGTCGGGTTCAAGTCCCAGGATCTCCAGGTTAATGTATACCGGGGCGTTCATGCTGCGGGCATAGGGCGACGAATGCAGCAGGTAGGTCTTCGTTATGCCGGGGATGCCGATGGTGTCGATGCTGCTCACGAAATTGGTCATCACGGCGCTGAGGTTGCTCACCACCGGGTGGCTGACCTGGGGCGTCACCAGCGGGAAGAAGAACCACGGAAAGAAGTCGATCTGCGGCTGTCCGGCCACCTCGCCCGTGGTCACCGGGATGGGCAGGGCAACCAGGTCCATGATGAGGTCGGTGTTCAGCCTTACCCCGTAGTTGAACAGCATATCGTCGAGGTTGATGTTGCTGGTGATGCCCATGGTGGCCCCGCCGAACTGCAGGCTGTCCATGCTCGCAAACACGGGATCCACAAGCCACAGCACCTTCCCCCCCTGCATGATGTACTGGTCGATGATGAACTTGTCCTTTTCGCTGAATACCGAGTCGGGGCCGGCGATCACCACGGCCTGGTATTTGTTCCTGATCACGTATTTGCCGGTGTCGGTCTCCTCCCTTTCGGTGAGCGCGTTCACCCGTTCGGCCAGCCTTACCCTCTCCACGAGGTAGTTTTCCTGTAGTGCCCTGGTGATGTCGGCAACCCTTTCCAGCTCATATTCCCCATGCCCCTCAACAAAGGCGATCCGGGGTTTTTCGTCGTTGGTAAGCAGATTGATGGCATAGGCGAGGTTATATTCCATGTTCTCGACCGAACGGTTGACCATCTCATCCTCGGTGGCACCCCGCTCCGGGCGGAGAAGCTGAACGGCCATTTCCCTGCCTTTATAGGATACGATGGTACCGGGGAAGATCACCCGGAACTTGACCCCTTCTGCATCATCTTCCCTGATCTCCGCGGCGATGAGGCCACGGTCCTTCAGGTTTTCATGGGTGTTGAAGCGTTCCTTGGGATCATCGCTGGCAGAGGGATTGATGAAATCATACTGTACCCTGTCGGAAAACACCCTGAACTCGTCGAGCATCTCCCTGACAGCCCGCTGCAGCCTCTTGTACTTTGGTGTAAGGTCGCCTTCGAGGTAAACCTGGAAATAAACGATATCGTCGAGGTTGCGGAGCATCTCCCTGGTTTCGGGGCTCACGGTATACCTTTTCTCGGCCGTCAGGTCGATACGGGTAAACAGCTGGGCGCCGATCAGATTCACGAACACAATGATCACGATACCCAGTGCAAGCCTTATCCAGCTGCTGCGTTTCTGGTTTATCTTCTTTTTGCCCATTGCTTCTGTTTCATTGTTTCGTAAATATCCTACCATTTCCTGCTGGCCAGCGAGAACCTGGTCAGCATCAGGAAAAATGCGATAAGGCTGATGAAATACAATAGGTCGCGCGTATCGACAACCCCGCGGCTGATGGACTCATAATGGGCATAAATGCCAAGGGAAGAGATGATCAGACCTACATGCTGCAAAATATCGAGCGGCCAGAGAAATTCAAAGCCGATATAGAAAAATGCCGACAGCAGCGCTGCCAGGATAAAGGATACGATCTGGTTATCGGTGATTGATGAGGCGAAGAGGCCTATGGCCACGAAGGCTGCCCCCAGGAAAAGCAGACCTATATATGAACCCCACATGGCCCCTGCATCGATATTGCCCTTGGGCATGCCCAGCTGGTATACGGAGTAATAATACACAAGGGTGGGCAAGAGGGCGAAAACAACAAGGAAGAAACCGGCAAAGAACTTTGCCAGGATGATCCTGGTGTCGGAAAGCGGCTGCGTGAGCAGCAATTCGATGGTCCCTGATTTCTTCTCTTCGGCAAACATGCGCATGGTGATGGCCGGGATGAGGAACAGGAAAACCATGGGTGCAATGCTAAAAAGCCCGTCGATGCTGGCATAGCCGTTGGCAATGATATTCTGCCCGAAGCGGATCACCCACAGGAAAAAACTCACCACCAGCAGGAAGACGACGATCACCACATAGCCGATGAGTGAACTGAGAAATCCGGATATTTCCTTACGTAATAATGCAAACATAGGTGCCCAGATGATGTGCTTTAGCAGGGCGCTAAAATAGTGATTTTTATGGAAACGCAGAGAACGTGAATATAGTATCAGGCAAAAGATCAATCCCTGAACTCAACCCTGACCGTGTCGGTAGGGTTGAGGCCCAGCAGGCCGCCGGCCGTACCGTTGTTGATGGCGATCTCCAGGAAGCCGTGCGATCCGAAGAGGGCCAGCAGCTCCCCTACCGGAACGTCGGCGTACGATTCATGGATGCGCCGGATCTCCTCCGTGCGCACGATGATGGAGAATGCCCTGTTCCTTCCAACCTCCCTGAACCTGTTGCGATGGATGTTCGTGATCAGGTTCCCGTAATTGTCGACATATATGACAAGCCCCTTGATCACATCCTTTTCAGCCACGGGGGCGAAAAGGATCTTTTCGTTGATGCTGTCCCTTTCGGGGCCAAGGGCGGTAATATCCTCGCCCTGCGCAAGCAGGGCCGCTGCCTTTACGAAGCGGTCACGGGATGAAAAGGTGAAATACTCCGAATCCTGCATAAGCGTGATCTCCACGATCTTTTCGGGAGGCTCGTCGAAGATGAGCGAAAAAATGCCGTTGTCGGCCCCGATGAAATACTGCCCTCCGGCCAGGATAGCCGTATGGGGCGACCGCTCCGACTCCTCCGTGCTGACCCCGATGATGTGGATGGTCCCTGCAGGGAAATCACGATAACAATTCCTGATCACAAATGCGGCCTCGGTAAGATCGTGCGGGGTGATCATGTGAGAGATGTCGACGATGCCTGTACCGGGAGCCTGTTTCATGATGGCACCCTTCACAGATGCAAGGTAATGGTCCTTGATCCCCCAGTCGCTGGTCAGTGTGATGACGGGCATGTATGATCTCTGTTGCTGCTGTTCGGTCTTCTCGCTCAAAACTGCTATCAAAAGTAATAATTTAGGATATACCAATGCGTTTTTTAATTATTTTTGGGATACGAACACAAGCGGTAATAAGATCTGTTTATCACAACTGAATGAACGAAAAGACCATCTCCATTGAAGCCTACAGCCCGTTAGAGGTCTACGGTGTTAACGACAGCCATCTCAACCTTATGATCAAATTGTTCCCGCAGCTCAGGATCATTGCCAGGGGCGACCTGATCAAGATAGCAGGAACCGAAAAGGAGATGGATGAGTTTGAACGGCGCTTTTCGCTGCTCCTCACCTCCTACGAACGTTTCGGCAAGATCACCGAGAATGATGTGCTGCAGATCATGGGTTCCGACGATAACGGCACCACGGAGCAGGCCGTCGTCGAGAAAAGCGGCGACGTGCTGGTTTTCGGCCGCGAGGGACTGCTGGTTAAGGCGCGAACGGCCAACCAGCGGAAGATGGTTACGGGCAGCGACAATAACGACCTGATCTTCGCCATCGGCCCCGCCGGGACGGGAAAGACGTATACCGCCGTAGCCCTTGCCGTGAGGGCCCTGAAGAACAAGGAGGTGAAGAGGATCATCCTCACCAGGCCGGCCGTGGAGGCCGGCGAAAACCTGGGATTCCTGCCCGGCGACCTCAAGGACAAACTGGACCCTTACCTCCAGCCGCTGTATGACGCCCTCAGGGATATGCTCCCCACCCAGAAACTGCTGGCATACCTTGAAGACGGCACCATTGAGGTGGCTCCCCTGGCCTTCATGCGGGGCCGTACCCTCGACCACGCCTTTGCCATCCTCGACGAAGCACAGAATACCACGCCCAACCAGCTCAAGATGTTCCTCACCCGCATGGGGCGATCATCAAAGTTCATCGTGACCGGCGACATTACCCAGATCGACCTGCCCCCGAAACAGATCTCCGGCCTGGTGCATTCACAGAAGATCCTCAAGGGGACCAGGGATATTGAATTCATCTACCTCGACGAGAGCGATATCATCCGGCACAAACTCGTGAGCAAGATCATCGCCGCCTACGGCCGCGACCGGGATGAGAAAAAGAAGGATTCCTGAGCCGCAACAGGCAGGGAATAAGCGGACAGGGAAGTAAGGTTCACACGTTATGGCTGACCAGCAGGACATAAAAAAGCGTGCCGAAAGAGCCTGGCTCGACAGGTTTCTCAACCTGTACGATGAGCACGTCGGCGGTAAGATCATCCCGGCCGAGTCGCCGGACTTTATCCTTGCCGGCAGCCGGAAAACAAACACGGGAATAGAACTTACCAGTATCATCATCAACCAGGCCCATGGCCGTTACCTCACAAAAGAGGCCATTGATGAATGCATTGCCAGGAAGAACGGCAAACTGAAGCTTTACAGGAAACGACGTATGGATCAATACTGGCTCATCATCATCCTCGAAGGGCCCGGAGATGTGATGATCCACCAGAATACCGGAAGCTGGCAATTCGAGAGTGAATTCCACAGGATATTCCTTTTCGACCCTTCGAGGGAAATGATCAGCAGGATCAAATGATCCCGCATTTTTGATATTCAGTTTATTTTAATGTATATTTACACTTTCCTGAAGCGTTTGCCAGGACTTATTAACCCAAACAAAACTGATTTATGAAAAAGTACTATTACCTGTTCCTCATGATGGGATTCTTCCTCTTTTCCTGCGGGGGAAGTACCGAACAACAAACCGAAAGCAGCGATGAAACGGCAGCCACCGGGCAAACGGAAGAAAGCATGGAAGCCGGCGATGCCACCATCAAGGACTGCGATGATTTCCTTGACAAGTACGACCAGTGGACCGACGACTACCTGAAGGTGGTGGAGGCCTGGATCAAGGATCCGACAAATGTCGAACTTTCACAGGACTACACCAAACTGGCAGAAGAGCTTTCGACCTGGGGTGCCGACTGGACCAACTATGTGGAATGCGCTTCGAAGGAAGCCTACCAGAAAAGGTTCGAGGAGATCTCCGACAAGGTTGAAGAGGGGCTCAATAAGCTGGGCCTGGGCGAATAGGGCCTTTCTGAATACATATTGGCAGATTGAACTATTTCCGCTATTTTTGCAGGGTAAAAACACTGCAAAGATGAACACTATTACCCGGACAGATTTCAATTTCCCCGGACAAAAGAGCGTTTACAAGGGGAAGGTACGCGATGTTTACAATATCGACGATGAGTTGATGGTGATGGTCGTTACCGACCGTATCTCGGCCTTCGACGTGGTGCTGCCAAAGGGCATTCCTTTCAAAGGCCAGGTGCTGAACCAGATCGCAGCCCGTTTCCTCGATGCCACGGCCGATATCGTTCCCAACTGGAAACTGGCGGTACCCGACCCCATGGTCACGGTGGGACGCTTTTGCAAACCTTTTCCCGTGGAAATGATCATTCGCGGCTATCTTACCGGGAGTTCCTGGCGCACATACAGCAAAGGGGCAAGGGAGATCTGCGGCGTACCCATCCCCGACGGGATGAAGGAACACCAGGCCTTCCCCGAACCCATCGTCACGCCTACCACCAAAGCCGTCGACGGTGCGCACGATGAAGACATCTCGGCAGAGGAGATCATCAGGCAGGGGCTTGTTACCGAGGAAGACTATCTGCTCCTCGATAAATACACCAGGGAACTTTTCCGCAGGGGTTCGGAAATAGCCAGGGAGATGGGGCTGATCCTCGTCGACACCAAATACGAGTTCGGGAAGATCGGCGACAGGATTTACCTGATCGACGAAATCCACACCCCCGACTCATCAAGATATTTTTACCTCGACGGTTACGAGGAACGTCAGGCCAGGGGTGAACAACAGAAACAACTCAGCAAGGAATTCGTCAGGGAATGGCTGATGTCGAAAGGCTTCATGGGACAGAAGGGACAGGAAATGCCCCAAATGCCTGATGAATTCGTGAACTCTGTCTCTGACCGTTATATTGAGCTTTTTGAAAAGATCACCGGCGATACGTTCGTCAGGGCGGATGTCACTGATGTGGTCGGGCGTGTGGAAAGGAACATCAATGATTTCCTTTCATCCTACAAGAAATAACTTACTGACATGATACCCTTTTCTCCTCCCCGCATCGACGAGAAGATCATCGATGAGGTCAGCGACGCCCTTCGGTCGGGCTGGATCACTACAGGCCCGCGCACCAAGAAGTTCGAAAAAATGATCAGTGCCTATTGCGGGCACGAAGCCACTTTGTGTGTAAATTCAGCCTCGTCGGGGCTGGAACTCATGCTGCGCTGGTTTGGTGTGGGCCCGGGCGACGAGGTGATCGTTCCGGCCTATACCTATTCCGCAACGGCAAATGTAGTGATACATTGCGGTGCCAGGCCCGTGCTGGCCGACATCGGCGACGACTTCAACATCAATGTGAACCGCATACGCGAAGCCATCAGCCCTTCAACCAAGGTGATCGTCCCCGTTGACCTTGCCGGCCTGCCCTGCGACTATGAGAAGATCAATGCCCTGGTGGCCGAAGAGGGCATCAGGAAAATGTTCGTCCCTTCGGGCCCCGAGCAGGAAAAACTTGGCCGTATCCTGGTGCTGTCCGACGCGGCGCACTCTGTCGGAGCGGCATTGAACGGTAAGAAAACAGGCATGCTGACGGATATCACGGTATTTTCTTTCCACGCCGTGAAAAACCTGACCACGGCCGAGGGGGGAGCCATCTGCCTTAACCTGCCCGCGCCCTTCAGCAACCAGGATATCTACAACTATCTCTGCATAAAATCCCTTCACGGACAAACCAAGGATGCACTGGCAAAATCACAGGCCGGGAACTGGAAATACGATGTGATCGAACCGGGATACAAATACAATATGACCGACATACAGGCGGCCATGGGCATCGTGGAACTCGAACGTTATGACGATGACATGATCCCTCGCCGCAAGGCCATCTTCGACCGCTACAGCCATGCATTTTCAGGGAAGCCGTGGGCCATTGTACCGCCATATGAGGATCCTTCAAGGCACTCCTCCTACCATGTGTACCTGCTCAGGGTGAAAGGCATCGGCGAAGAGCAGCGCGACCGCATCATCAGCAGGATCTTTTCGCGGGGGGTTTCGGTGAATGTACACTTCATCCCGCTGCCACTGCTGAGCTTTTATAAGAATGAAGGTTACCGGATCGGTGATTACCCGGTAAGCCACGACAGCTTCAGCAGGGTCATATCCCTTCCTGTCTATTACGATCTCACCGATGCCCAGGTTGATGAGGTGATCTCTGCCGTGGTTTCATCGGTTGAAGAAGAAACCGGCCTATGATCAAACGGGTCTTCGATATTGTCCTTTCGCTGTTCGCCATCCTGTTGCTCCTGCCCCTGTTCATGATCATTGGCTTGTGGGTATGGGCCGGTTCGCGGGGCGGGATGGTCTATTCCCAGATAAGGGTCGGCAGGGGTAACCGCGATTTCAGGATGTACAAGTTCCGGACCATGGTACCGGGTTCCGACACCCGGGGCCTGCTCACCCTCGGTGGCAATGACCCCCGTGTAACACGCGCAGGCAGGCTGCTCAGGAAAACCAAGCTTGATGAACTGCCCCAGCTTTTCAACATCCTGGCAGGCCATATGAGTTTCGTGGGACCGAGGCCGGAAGTGAGGAAGTATGTGGATCTTTACGACGAAGAACAAAAAAAGGTATTAAGCGTACGGCCCGGCCTGACCGACTATGCCTCACTGCGTTATATTGATGAACCCGAAATGCTTGCAGCCAGCCGGGATCCGGAAAACACCTATGTCCGGGAGATCATGCCGGCCAAGCTCGAACTCAACCTCAAATACATACGGGAACGATCGCTGGCCAAAGATATCAGCATCATCATGAGAACCATCGGCAGCATTTTTGGCAACAGGAAATGACCAACTAGAGTACTGCAGCCAGTTTCTTCAGCTCCTCGACTTTACCCTTATTCCCCAGCATCTCGTGCAGGTCGATCAATTCATCGAACACCCGCCTGATGATCGTGATGTTGGTGCATGGATTGAAATAGGTCTCGTTGTGCGGCAGGTTCATCTGCCGGATATAGGCCTCTATCTCGTTATGGGTGAACAATGTTCCCCTGTTGAAGGGATTGATATAGAAAAGGGCGTTGACCTGGTCGGGACTTTCGTCGCTACCCGGGAAATCCTCAAGATAGGCCAGCACAAAATGGTTGGGAAGGTCGACACCATACACCGGCAGTTTAAGGCTTCGGGCAATGATGATGTATAGGATCCCTATCGAAAGCGGGTTCCCCTTTTTGGTCTCGAGGAGGGTATTCAGGTAAAGATTGTCGGGGCTCTTGATATTGCTTTTGTTGCCCTTGTATTTGTGCACATCGAAAAGGATATGGTTAACGACCTTGATCTTTTCCAGGGCGGTCAGGCTACTGTTGAGCTCCAGCCATACATCCTGCACCAGCTGGCCTACCTGCTTTATAACCTTTTCCGCATTTATATCCGGATACTGGTAACGGGCAACCATCATGAATCCTTTCAACAGATCGTCGTTCCCAAGCTGTACCCAGCTTGAAAGGGCCGCCTGCAGGTCGTCGAAATGTATCCTGTGGATGATCTCTTCGATGCGTTCCTGCAAAAGGGGATCAAACGAATCCTCCCATCTGGCCTCAAGCACGGGAATGGCATCCATGCCAAAGGCATGGATCCTGGACCTTATCTGATCGTAGACCAAACTGTCCGGTTCATCCAGCATGCTTACAAGCGCCTTCAACTCCTTATTTTGATCAGTTGTTGACATGGAAACAATTTCCCGTTCTTTTTGAAGTTATATTGCGAATGTGATTTTAGTTATTATTGTAACCAAAATTAATACTTAATCGTGCCATTTTGAAAAAATTCAGTGCACATTATCAACGGACATTTAAACAGGGTATTTTGTTCATCCTACCAGTCCTGCTGATCTCCTGCGCCAGGCCTTCGCCCCGTCATGAGATCATCGATCCCTTGCCGGTGGATGCAGAAAAGATCACAACGATCAGGGAGATCCCCCTATCCCACAAACGATTCCTTGCCAGGTTCCTGCCCGAGATCCACACGGCAAACAACCAGATCCTTGTCCAGCGCAACCGCATTCTCGACCTGAGCGACAGCCTGGATGAACATGAGGGGCTGAGTGAGCGCCAGATCGGAGAGCTCAACGCCCTTCTGAAGGAGTACCGCCTGGATCCGCTGCAGCCGGCAGAAACTTATCAGCCGGCTGCTGTCGGACAAGCCATCACGCACCTGCTCAAGAGGGCAGATATCATCCCTCCCACCCTGGTGATGGCACAGGCCATCATAGAGTCGGGCTGGGGCAGCTCCGATTTTGCCAGGGAAGGCAATAATTATTTCGGCGTGCACTGCTATACAGAAGGCTGCGGCGTGAAGCCCGCGGCTAACGACAGCGCAGCGTTCTACGTAAAGACCTATCCGACAGAGATGGCCGGTATAGAGGATTATCTCTGGATCCTGAATACAGGGCATGCGTATCGCGGCCTCCGTGATGCAAGGCTGCAGTTCAGGGAGGAAAAGAAACCCATCGAACCGCTCGCCCTGGCTGCAGGCCTGAGCAGGTACTCCGTCAAGGGGCAGGATTATGTGAACATGGTGGGCAACATCATCAGAAATTACATCCCTCACAATGTCGACCAGTTGCTCACGGGCACTAAAATAAAAGAAGGCATTTAGCAGGATTATCTGTCATTCCTGAAAATCAACCCTTTTCCGTAAGCTTTTCAAGCAGTATCCCGGTGAGCTTCCTGATGGCAGCCTTGGGATTTCGCGAATAGGTTTCCGTCATCCTGTTGGCAAGGACAGAGCAAACCGTAAGGGTGTTATGCCCCAGCATCCTTCCCAGCGCATAGAGGGCAGAGGTTTCCATCTCGAAATTGATGATCCTTTTGCCGTGGTAATGAAATGCAGAGATCCTGCGATTAAGGTCTGGGAAAGCTGTCTGCAGCCTGAGTTGCCGCCCCTGGGGGCCGTAAAACCCCGGGGCCGTGATGGTGATCCCCCTGTGGAAGCCTTCCTTGAAAAGTCCGGCCAGCTCAGGGGAACCCTTTACCGCGTATGGGATCGATAAGGCCTTCGGCCAGCGGGTCTGCCTGACGAAGGCATTGGTCATCCGGTTGTCGCATACATAAGGATGCCTGTAAAAATGGATCAGCCCGTCAATGCCAAGGCCATGCGTGGCCACGGCAAACGAATCGACCGGCACATCCTGTTGCATGGCCCCTGAAGTGCCCAGCCGAACAATATCCAGACTGGTGTGTTTTTCTTTTACCGTACGGGTGATAAGGTTGACATTGACCAGCGCATCCAGCTCGTTCATGACAATATCGATGTTGTCGGTACCCATGCCGGTCGACATTACGGTAAGCCTTACTTTGTTGAGGTATCCCGTATGTGTGACGATCTCGCGGTTCTCGAAGACGAATTCGACCTTGTCGAAATACGATGAGACCATGGGTACCCGCTGGGGATCGCCGACGAGGATGATCTTCCTGGCAAGGTGCTCCGGGCGGAGGTGGATATGATAAAGGCTCCCGTCGGGGTTGATGATCAATTCCGATTCATTCAGGCGCTTCATCACACAAAATTAATATTTTTGCAACGCGTAACGAAACGATCATGAAAAACATCTACAATACCATCCTTGTCCCGACCGATTTTCGGGACCGTTCTCTGGCGGCACTTGAGGAATCGTTCAACCTGGCCAGGATGACTGGCCTTGAGATCACGCTTTTCCATGTGATCAGGGATAACCAGAGCCTTTTTGCCGCTTTTGGCGGTGAAAGGTCAAGGACCATGCGCAAGGAATACGAGGACCAGGTTCGCGACCAGCTGCAGCAGATCGCGGCGGATGCTGCCAGACGTTCAGGTACCAAGGTCAGCGCGGTGATCTCACACGGCAAGGCACACGACAAGATCCTCAAGGGTTCGCACCTCCTCAGCTCCAAGTTCATTGTGCAGGGCATCAACAGCGAGAAGATCGACTCGCCGAACAACAGCATCGGCAACAATGCCCTCAGGGTGATCAAGAAAGCCGAATGCCCGGTGATCACGGTAAAGAATGCCCATAAGGTAAACGGCTGCAGGAGCATACTGCTGCCCCTTGACCTTACGGAGGAGACCAGGCAAAAGGTAGGCCATGCCATAGAAATGGCAAAACTCTTCGGATCTGTCATCAAGGTAGTTTCCATTTACTGGTCGACGGGAAGCAAGTCAATCCTTACCAAGTTGCAACGGCAGATGAAACAGGTTACCACCTTCATCACCAAGGCAGGCGTTGAATGTACAGGGGAGATCATTGAGCGCAGCGGGACCCCGAAGATCCTGGCCCCCATGATCCTCGACTATGCAAAGGAGCAGCAGGATATCGACCTGATCATGATCATGACCCAGCGCGAAGCCGGGCTCTTCGACCTTTTCCTGGGTTCTTCGGCACAGTATATCCTTACCAATGCTGAAGTTCCCGTGATGTCGATCATCCCCAGGGAACTGGGATTTGCCTATATGATCAACTAGGACATGACAGCAGAGATCATCAGCATCGGGGATGAACTGCTGATCGGCCAGGTCGTGAACACCAATGCCTCCTGGATAGCCGAACAACTCAGCCTCACGGGCATCGGGGTGGTAAGGGTTACCACCATAGGGGATGACCGGTCCGACATCCTTTCTTCGCTTAGGGAGGCATCGTCACGAGCCGAAGTCATCCTCATCACCGGCGGCCTGGGCCCCACCAAAGACGATATCACGAAGCTTACGCTGTGCGAATACTTCGGATCCGGGCTCGTATTCCATGAACCTTCTTTCAGGTATATCGAGAAAATGTTTTACAGCCGTGGATTCCCGGTCCGTGAGGTCAACCGCCGCCAGGCTGAGGTGCCCGACAATTGCACACCTATCATCAACGAACACGGTACGGCCCCCGGCATGTGGTTCGAAAAGGACGGCATAATATATGTTTCCATGCCGGGTGTGCCTTTCGAGATGAAGCCCATGATGCTTAATTACGTGATGCCAAAGCTGGCAGGAAAAAAAGGAGGGCTTCATATCATCCATAAAAAGCTGCTCACCCAGGGTTTAGGGGAATCATTCCTGGCGGAACTCATTGCTGATTGGGAAAATGCCCTGCCACCTAACATGAAACTTGCCTACCTTCCCCAGCCGGGTATCGTCAGGCTGAGGCTGAGCGGCTCCGGCAAGGACCCGCAGGCACTGGAGGAGGAGATGGATGCAAGGATCTCTGCCCTGATCAAGCTGATTCCCGACCATGTGTTCGGTACGGGAGAAGTGACGCTTGAAGAGGTTACAGGCAGGCTGCTCCGCGAGAGGGGTTTTACACTCTCTACAGCGGAAAGCTGTACCGGAGGTTATATTGCCCACCTGCTCACAAGCATTGCCGGAAGTTCAGATTATTTCCTGGGCTCAGTGGTCGCCTATTCCAACAACATAAAAACCGCCGTGCTGGGCGTTAAAGAGCAGACGCTTATCGATCACGGGGCGGTGAGTGAACAAACGGTCATCGAAATGGCCCTGGGGGTAAGGAAGAAGTTTGGCACCGATTATGCCATTGCCGTTTCGGGTGTTGCCGGACCCGGCGGAGGAAGCGATGAAAAACCTGTCGGGACAACCTGGATAGCCGTTGCCGGACCTGAAGGGGTATCTGCAAAAAAACACCAGTTCGGCAACGACCGCCTGCGAAATATCCGCGTAGCCTCTCTTACGGCGCTCAACAACCTGCGCCTCAAAATCCTCAGGGAAGGAAAGTAAGCAGCCTGTCAGCGGCTAGCCTTGACGACCTTACCGTTACCCGTTCCCCGCGAATGATCCCGGTAAACGGAGATGCAATAATGATATACCCCATCGCTGCAGCCCTGTCCGTCCCAGGTGAATGAATGGGTCCCCGGCTGCAAATGTTTCCGGAGTAACGAAAAGCATTTCGACCCCCGTTGATCAAAAATCTCAAGCTTGACATCAGCGGTTCCCCCGAGCTTGTATTCGAATCTGACGGTTTCTACGAAAGGATTGGGATAAGCCTTTACGCTGAGACCGGCAGCGAAATGCTCCCGACCTGTACCGGTAACCAGGTACTTAACCAGCTCAATGCCGTCGCCGGTGCCCAGGTTCCGTGTATATTCCTTTTCGATATCGTTGTTCCAGTGTTCATGCACCCCCATGCTCGGGATGATCAGCCCGTCATTCTCCGGGTCATAGGTAATGCCTTCGGCCCAGTTTGCCGAGTCGGCTGCCTGGTGGAGGTAATCATCGGCACCGTACATGTCGATGTATTCGTCGAACTGTGCCTTCACAAAATCAAATCCTACCGACTCGATGGCCACATGGTCCTGCGAAACGAAGATGGAGTTTGGCCAGTCGTCGTTGAAGGGCTCGATCTGCCATTTCACCGGCTCCGTCACCGGAAGTTCACCTCCCCATATCCCATCCACAAGGAATAAAACGGTCTTTTCGCCAAGGTCACGGTGTTCCATAAGGTCGACAAGGTTCCTGTATTTCCCGTATCCCAGGTTTTCAAAACCGTTGGTGGTGGGACTGGGCAGGGCATAATGCAGATGCATGGCCCAGTCGCGGCAGATGGAACCAAAGTGGTTCTTTGCACAGAAGGTCCCGCCGGCCAGGTCGTGCTGTTTCAGGCATCCCATGTTGATCATGTACTTGCTGTCAACATAAGCCTGGGGGAGTGAATCGCTGATGGTGCCATCGCTGTAAAACATGACCGGAGAGGACGAAGGCACTGCCTTTGTCCGACCCAGCAAACCGGCCCTGTCGAGGTAATGCACTTGCGGAAATAACGGATGGCACCTGTCCCAGTACTGGTTATAGAAATGCCTGATGGGATCACCGATGGATATGTCTTCCTGAGGGATCCCGAAAATATCCACAAGCTGCTTCAGCATGGCCACTACCAGCTGGGGTGTGGCATCCATCATCTCCAGGTTGGCAGTCTTGTCATAGGTCGTCAGGTCGACGTTTCCCCAACCGCCGGTAGTCAGGTTGATCTTGATGGCAATGCCTTCGCCCGGCAAATATCCTGCATTGCCGAAGCCGTGGCCGAGATTATAATGCCTGAACAGGGCATCCCAGGCCAGGCTGTCGCTTGTTTCGCCGGTCAGCCTCCGCAGTGATTCCGACAGCATATTCCCGATCACGGCGGCATCGGCATTGTCGTCCTGGAACCAGTAGTCGCCCGGTTCGTTGGTACAGGTTTCATCGGTAGCCATAGGATCCCATACCCAGACCACCCTGCCCGGATGGATACCCCTGGCTTCCCCCATAGGAGTATTCGGTGACTCATCGAAAAGCAGGCCCGGCACGCCTGCCCGCCCTGTTCGATGATCGCCTCCCAGCATAAGGCCGATACCCGTAATAAACACGACCATGGCAAGGGCAGATGCAGGGAAATTCGGGCGGCCATCGGAAAGTTTCAGCCATCTCAGTGCGGCCACCGATAAAGAAAGTCCTGAGAGCCAGGCAATAAAGCCGGCTGCAAAGGGGGCTGCCGCCTGCATGCATGGATATGATGCCCGGCTGGGCCTGGGCACCACCCTGACAATAAACCATATGGTCGATACAATACCGAGCAGGATGAACATGGCCTTCCCCGACGGACGCCGCGAAAGAAACCATTCCTTCTCT